>NZ_VILC01000013.1:0-82366 GCF_009712065.1 Aphanizomenon sp. UHCC 0183
CTCCTCGGTTTTAGCCAGGGGAGTGTCAATGTAGTTTCGACAATAAAAATCTCTAATCCCGTATCCTGTAGATTCTTAAATTTTTGCCTGAGAAATTGGAATGTTAGACCAAATATTTGATTACTTAAATTTTCATTTCAGTGTTGAAGCTTCTATAGTCCTCTTAATATTAGTGTTTTTAGAAGCGGTACTGTCGGCTGATAATGCGATCGCTCTCGCTGCGATCGCCCAAGGACTAGAAGACAAGAAACTAGAACGTCAAGCCCTAAATATTGGGTTAGTCTTCGCTTACGTTCTCCGCATTACCCTACTGTTAACAGCTACCTGGGTACAGAAATTTTGGCAATTTGAACTATTGGGTGCTGCTTATCTGTTATGGCTAGTATTTCAACACTTCAGTTCCCAGGAAGATGAAAACAATCACCATCATGGACCACGTTTTAAATCTCTGTGGCAAGCTATACCCGTAATTGCCTTTACAGATTTAGCCTTTTCCTTGGATAGTGTCACCACAGCGATCGCCGTTTCTCAAGAAATATGGTTAGTAATCACAGGTACAACCATTGGGATTTTCACTCTCCGATTTATGGCTGGATTATTTATCCGCTGGTTAGATGAATATACAAACTTAGAAGACGCAGGCTATATCACTGTAGCATTTGTGGGTTTACGTCTCTTATTAAAAGTCATCAACGATGATTTAGTCCCACCAGAATGGCTCGTAGTGACTGCCATTGGGATCATCTTAGCCTGGGGCTTCTCTAAACGCAACGTTGTAGAATTAGCCCCAGAAGAAAAGGAAAAAGCTGAAGTATCCGAAGTAACAAAGTAATTCAGCAAAGATCAGAAGCAGAGGAGATGAGGAGAAATTAATCTTGCCTCTTACCTCTTGCCTCTTGCCTCTTGCCTCTTGCCTCTTGCCTAACTACTCACTTAACCAAGGTGTAGAATGAGGTTGCCAAGCAACTAACTCCTCTTCCTTAAACCACAGCGCAATTTCTGTTTGAGCGGTTTCTTGAGCATCAGAACCATGAATGAGGTTACGACCGACATTAACACCAAAATCGCCGCGAATTGTTCCTGGTTCTGCTGTTAAAGGGTTGGTTGCGCCGATAATTTTTCTGGCTGCTGCCACAACGCCCTCACCTTGCCAAACCATTGCTACCACTGGACTAGAAATGATAAATTCCACTAAACCAGGGAAAAAAGGTCTTTCACGGTGAACATCATAATGTTTTTCCGCTAATTCCTTACTGACTTTCATAAACTTTAAACCCACCAGGGTAAAGCCTTTGGTTTCAAATCGGCGGATAATTTCACCCACTAGTCCGCGCTGGACACCGTCAGGCTTAATTGCTAAAAATGTGCGTTCCAAATCTGTCTCCAAAAACATAATCTAATTTTGATGGGTTAATTGTCAGTTGTATTGATGTCTTTTGTCTAGTAGTCTTGCGAATTTTCCCGAAAAATTTGTAGAGATCAGGGAATTAAGCAAAGATAGTTTTCTTTTCTTTCTGGTCAAAACCTAGCAAGGCTTACTTACCCCTCTATGGGTAGCGCAACATGGTATTAACCATACTTCTAATTACTAATACTAATTCTTAATCAGAAATTATTTCTAGTTGTATATCCGTTACCAGACTATTTTGTTAAATTGTTATTTCGTGGGCGCAATACAGAGGTCAGGAAAAAATGGGTGTCGAGTCAACCGCTGATGAGATTGTGAAAATGCCATCTAATGAGCATAAATCCGAACTAAAACGCCAAAAAAAGAAACAACTGTTAGTACCTAGTACAAGTACAGGAGATTTACCTGTGCCTTGGAAAATTGAGAACAGTGAAGACCTTTACCGCATTGAAGGTTGGGGACAGCCTTATTTTTCGATTAATGCGGCTGGTCATGTCACTGTTTCTCCCAAGGGTGAACGCGGTGGGTCATTAGATTTGTTTGAGTTGGTAAATGCTTTAAAGCAGCGTAATTTAGGTCTACCGATGTTAATCCGGTTTTCTGATATTTTGGAAGACCGAATTGAGCGGTTAAACGCTTGTTTTGCTAAAGCGATCGCTCGCTATAACTATCCTGGTGTATATCGGGGAGTATTTCCAGTTAAGTGTAATCAACAACGCCACCTGATCGAAGATTTAGTTCGGTTTGGTAAACCTCATCAATTTGGTTTAGAAGCAGGTTCTAAGCCAGAATTAATGATTGCTCTGGCTTTGTTGGATACACCAGGATCATTGTTAATTTGCAACGGCTACAAAGACCAGGAATACATCGAAACAGCGATGTTAGCCCAAAGACTAGGACAAACACCAGTTATCGTCCTAGAGCAAATTGAAGAGGTAGATTTAGCCATTACGGCTAGTCGTCAATTAGGCATTAAGCCCATCTTAGGAGTAAGAGCGAAATTAAGTACCCAAGGAATGGGACGTTGGGGAACTTCCACAGGCGATCGCGCTAAATTTGGCTTAACAATTCCCGAAATTATGGAGGCTGTGGAAAAATTGGGTGCAGCCGACTTACTCGGTTCTTTGCAATTATTACACTTCCACATTGGTTCTCAAATCTCCGCGATCAATGTCATTAAAGATGCCATCCAAGAAGCCAGCCGCATTTATGTAGAATTGGCAATGTTAGGGGCAGATATGAAGTATTTAGACGTTGGTGGTGGCTTAGGTGTAGATTACGATGGCTCTCAAACCAATTTCTACACCTCGAAAAACTACAATATGCAAAACTATGCTAACGACATCGTAGCAGAGTTAAAAGACACCTGTGATGAAAAGCATATTCCCGTACCAACGCTAGTTAGTGAAAGTGGTCGGGCGATTTCTTCCCACCAATCGGTTTTAATCTTTGATGTTCTCAGCACCAGTGATGTGCCTCTTGATCCCCCTTCTCCTCACCAAGAAGGAGAATCTCCAATCATTAAATATCTCTGGGAAACCTACCAATCCATTAATAAGGAAAATTACCAAGAGTTCTATCACGATGCTGCTCAATTCAAAGAGGAAGCTATCAGTCGTTTCAACTTAGGAATTTTGCGCCTCAACGAACGCGCTAAAGCCGAGCGTCTTTACTGGGCTTGTTGTCAAAAAGTTTTAACTCTTATCCGTCAGGAAGAATACGTACCTGATGAGTTGGAAGACCTGGAAAAAATTATGGCTTCCATTTACTACATCAATCTCTCTGTGTTTCAATCAGCACCAGATTGTTGGGCGATAGATCAACTATTTCCCATTATGCCCATACATCGCCTTGATGAAGAACCAACTCGCAGAGGAATCTTAGCGGATTTAACCTGTGATAGTGATGGAAAAATAGACCGCTTTATAGATTTACGGGATGTCAAATCGGTTTTAGAACTGCACAAATTTGAGCCGGGGAAACCTTATTATCTAGGAATGTTCCTGAATGGAGCGTACCAGGAAATTATGGGGAATTTACATAATCTCTTCGGTGATACTAACGCTGTTCACATTAATTTAACCCCCAAGGGTTATCAAATTGAACACGTTGTCAAGGGCGATACCATGAGTGAAGTTTTGAGCTATGTCCAGTATGATTCTGAAGACATGATAGAAAACATTCGCCAACGTTGCGAGCGAGCCTTAGAAGAAAAGCATATCACCATAGCAGAGTCCCAACGACTATTACAAACTTACGAACAAAGTTTACAACGGTATACTTACTTGAATAGTCATTAGTCATTGGTCATTGGTCATTGGTCATTGGTCATTGGTCATTGGTCATTGGTCATTGGTCATTAGTTAGTAGTAAATTACAGCCGATAGCTGACAACTGACAACTGACAACTGACAACTGACAACTGACCACTGACCACTGACCACTGACCACTGACTAAATTGAGTTTGTTCCCAATAATTCGGCGATCGCTTGGTGTTCTAAAGGCTTTTGAGAAGGTGGAGTTTGACGAGCATCAGTAATTAACCAATCTAAAGCCGCAGCTTGGACATCAATTGATGCCCCCGTCTTATCCACACAATAACGTCCAAACACCAGCTTATCTACCAAACGCACACCTGGAGCTAAACGCGACCATTCAAAAATCACACTGTTATCTACAGTTGCACCACTGCAAATCCAACAATTTGGACCAATCATCGCCGGACCAATGATTTTTGCGCCATCCTCAATTTTAGTCATTCCCCCGATATAAACAGGTCCAGTAATATCTACTTTGTCCCAATTTACAGATACATTTAATCCAGTAAAAATACCTGGCAAAACTTCATGTCCAGGGATTTGCACATTTTTAATTTCCCCTGATAAAACACCACGAATTGCTCGCCAATAATCGGGAACTTTACCAATATCTACCCATTCAAAATCCATGGGAATGGCGTAAAAAGGGGCATTATCTGCCACAAGTTGGGGAAATAATTGGCCACCAATGTCATACTCCATCCCAGAGGGTATATACTTGAACACTTCTGGCTCAAAAATATAAATACCTGTATTGATATTAGTGCTAAGAGCTTCTTCAACAGTTGGTTTTTCTTGGAAAGCTTGGATGCGATTATCGTCGTCCGTAACTACCACACCATAACTAGAAACTTCTTCCTTGGGAACTGATTTGGTAATAATAGTAGCGATCGCCCCTTTGGATTTATGCCACTTTACCGCCGCAGTTAAATCTAAATCAATTAAAGCATCACCACACAACACTACAAATGTATCGTCAAAAAATGGGGAAAAATCTTGAATCCGACGCATACCCCCAGCCGAACCAATAGCCTCACCGACGAGTTTACCGTCATCATCAATTTTACCTTCAAAAGAATAGGCAATCTGCACTCCAAACCGCTGACCATCTCGGAAATAACTTTCTATTTCCTCCGCCAAATGGCTGACATTGACCATAATTTCGTCAAAGCCATGTTGACGTAATAACTCCAGCAAAAATTCCATAACCGGCTTTTGCAGTATAGGAATCATCGGTTTGGGAATTGTATACGTAATGGGACGGATACGAGTACCTTTTCCCGCCGCAAGAATCATCGCTTTCATAAAATTTTATTTCCTTAGTCAGTTGTCAGTTGTCCGTTGTCAGTTGCACAAGAATATTTCTCCCCTTTTACTTCCCCCACCTCCCCCACTTCCCCCACTTCCCCAACTCCCCTTACTCTCTACTCCCTGCACCCTGCCTTTAAGTAAGTAAGCGGATTTGAATTTCCTGGTAAAATTCTCGTTGAAATAGTTCTACCTTAGATTGAGCCGATAGCAGTAGTAACGCCCAAAAAACGCTAACTAAGTTACCGTGTTCTGATTCATGATGAGAAGCTTTTTTCTCTGGTTGTTTTGTCTTTATCCACAAATCTATCAGTTGTTCTAAATTCCAGCATTGTTCCTCTAAATTTTGCCCTTTAGCAGCAGAATTTAATACTTGCTCTAGTTCTAACGCGACTTCCGTTAGATTTTCCTGGTGTGCTAACTCTAGGGCTTCCCTCATAGTTTGCACACTAGGTTGACGTTTCAGTCGCTTAGGTTTATCTACTGTTTCTACCAGCTTTAGTTGGCTGGCCATAATTTGTAACTGGTCTATTAACTCTTGTAAAGTTACCCGCCGTTTTGGGGGTGGCATAGCTGCCGGACGACGGCGTAAGTGTTGCTCCAGATGGAAACGATGGGCTGGATATAACAATCCATCCTCAATTTCTAATAGTGTATCATCTACAACTTCTTCTGAGCTATTATATACTACCGACAACTGCATTAATGTATTAGCTTTAAACAATACAAGCATTGATGCTGATAAAAAAGCCTGTCCAGATTGAGACAAGTCACTTTCATAGCCTCTGATAGTTCTTGCTTCTGGAGCCATCAATTCTAAGTAATGGTCAATCACCTCAATAACTCGCACGTCCCAAGGGTCAATTTCCCCTTTTTCAGCTTGCTCAATGAGGTGTGTAATTGTTTCTAATAGTTCGACTGCATCCATTTAATTCAAAATTTAATATACCAGGAGTCAGGAGTTCGGAGTTCGGAGAAAATTACCCAATGACCAATGACTAATGACCAATAACCAATTTATTCATCTTGTTCAAATTCCGAGCCGTAATTAGCTCGAAAAGTAGAGACAAAATCACTGTGATCACTGCCTTTAATGGCATCAAAAGTGCCTTTGATAGTTCCCGCAATTGGCACAGCAACGAGTGTTCCTAATAATCCAGCAATTTCAAATCCCATTAAAATGGCAATAAAAATCCATAAAGGGTTAAGTCCAATAAAATTGCCCATTAATTTTGGTGCTAACAAATTGTCTTTGATTTGTTGCATGATAACTGCCATTGTAGCGACTGGAAAGGCTAACCACCAATTTTGGATTAATACCAACAATGTGACTAAACCAATGCCTAAAGTTGCGCCAACAACGGGAATAAGCCCAGAAATACCGATAATAATAGCAAATAACAGGGCAAATGGAATTTTCAGAAATAAGAAAATGGGTGTAAGGGCTATGACCATAAATAGTCCTAGCAATAATTGGCTCAAAAAAAAGTTTTGAAAATTTAACTGTAATGAGCGGCTAAAAGGAATACCAATATTAGACGGGAGAATGTTAACTAAACCAGACCAAACGCGATCGCCATATATGAGCATATAAAAGGCTAGAACAATTACCAACACTACGTTCAGTATTCCTGATAACAGTGTTCCGGCAAATCCTACCGCCCCTGAAGCTATTTGCTGTACTAAATTTTGAATATTAGCATTTATTTGGTTTGTTACCAGCTTTAAATCTATAGATAACCGCCGCTGCTTTGCTAAACTTTCTAAGTGATCTAAATTAGCTTGACTAGTCGCTAACCAATCAGGAATCTTATTTAACAATTGAATGGTTTGGTCAATGACCATTGGTACGAGGGTAACACCCAAAACAATAAACAAAGTTAAAGTCAGCAGTAAAACAATAATTACTGCTTGAGTGCGGGTAATTCTGACTTTCTCCAGTAACTTAACCGGGTAATTCAATAGAAAAGCCAGAATTGCAGCAATACTGAGAATAGTAATTGGATTCTGGAAAAAATGGAATAATACAGACAGTAGCCAGATATTGAGGGCGATAATTGGTCCACTGAGTCCGTAAATTAACAGAGTTTGCAGAGAAGCAAAACGGCGCATCTGATTTAATGTATAAGCAAGGACTTCAGGTGTAAGAGAGGAATGATCACTTAGTAGTCTGTCAACCCGAAAATGACGGGTGAAGGCAAGCAGGGGGAGAAGAGAGGCAGGGGGGGCAGGGGAGGGAAGAACAGAAGTTTTTTCCGATCATTACCCGTCAAAATAAATTTGACGAACTACTAGTGTGGCGGAAGCCATACTTTTGTAATTTCCATTTCCTATTGTCAATACCTTGTCCAAATTGGAAAAAGCCTTGATTTGTAAGGTTGGGTTGTGGAACGTAAACGTATCCCTGCGGGACACTGCGTGAACGCCAAGCAATCAGCATGAAACCCAACGCATTTGTTGGGTTGCGCTGTCGCTTAACCCAACCTACGGAAAATGGACAAGGTATTACTATTGTCTAAACTATTTACTGATTTTGATCATAAATTTTAGCTGATCTAAATTTGAGGAAATAACAAAAATGGATACTAGCATAGCTGATCTTCGCAAAGACTACACATTACAAGATTTGAATGAGAAACAAATTGATCCAAATCCATTTATACAATTTAGAATCTGGTTCAGTCAATCCCTGTCAGCCCAGCTACCTGAACCTAATGCTATGACTTTGGCTACTTGTACATCCGATGGTCAGCCTTCGGCGAGAATGGTATTACTCAAAGATTTTGATGAACGGGGGTTTGTCTTATTTACTAATTACAATAGCCAAAAAGGACAGGAATTGACAGTAAACCCCCATGCTGCTTTGGTTTTTTGGTGGGCGGAATTAGAACGCCAGGTCAGAATTGTGGGAACTGTGGAAAAAATTTCCGCAGCAGAATCTGATAGCTATTTTGAAATCCGCCCTACATATAGTCGGTTAGGTGCTTGGGCTTCTAATCAAAGCGAAGTAATTGCGAGTAGAGAAATTTTAGAATTACAATTACAAGAATTTCAGCGCAAATATGAAACTCAAGAAGTTCCTCGTCCTCCCCATTGGGGTGGTTTTCGCGTGATTCCCCAAAAAATTGAGTTTTGGCAGGGAAGATCGAGTCGTTTACATGACCGCCTGTTATATACTCGTGTAGATAATGGCGGCTGGGAAATCGAGCGTTTATCACCTTGATTTAATATTTGATGTCAGCATTCAGCTATCAGCAGTAATAGTGGAGATGAGGAAGTAGTTATTTCCTGAAAGTTATACACATTTAACATTCTGTATTTCCGTATTGAAAACTGATAGCTGAATACTGAATGCTTAAATGATAATTAATAGGAAGATCCTGATCAGAGTAAAAACCGGTGATTATTAATTAATAATTCAGTATAAGTTAACTACCCCAAATTATCTTTGATATATGTTTCTTAATGTACAGTTAGATTATACTGGATCTGTATATAGTAAGCATGACTTATCAGAAAGACCGACATAGATATAGTAGTTATCAGGTCATTAAGTAGGTTGGCATTAAAAATTGTTGTTATGGCAAGGGAACAGAAAAGAGGTTTTGGGCAACTTGACTTTTCCTTACATATTTAGTCTTTTTTCCATTCACTTACAAAAGAAGGGAACAGGGAACAGGGAACAGGGAACAGGGAACAGGGAGCAAATAAGAAACAAAAGTTGCACCAGTTTAAAGCTCAGTCAAAAAAAGGATGTTTTTAAAAGATGCGTAGCACGAAAAAAACAGTGTCATTATTTCAATCTCATGTTTTTAAACATGAGTTTTTCCTGTTCCCTGTTGCCCGTTCCCTGTTCCCTTTGAATTAGATGATTAATCTTTCTTTGCTGAAATGTATTTAAGTTTTGATACACATTTTTAACTTTATGCGAATCATACATATATTAAATCATGTCCAGGAAATCGGTAATGGTATTGTCAATGTAGCTGTGGATTTAGCTTGTTTACAATCCCAATCTGGCGATGATGTGGCGGTAATTTCAGCGGGAGGGGGATACGAAAAATTATTAAATCAATTTGGTGTTAAACATTACGAAATTAACCAAAGTCGTCAGCCAATAACAATGATGAAGGCGGCGATCGCTTATCGGAAAATTGTGCAAGAATTTCAACCAGATATAGTTCATGCTCACATGATGACTGGTGTGGTGTTAGCGCGGGCTTTGAGATGGGAAAATAGATATATTTTAGTGGCTACTGTCCATAATGAATTTCAACCTAGTAGCCTATTGATGGGTTTGGCAGACCGAGTAATTGCTGTTAGTAAGGCTGTCAAAAATTCGATGGTACAACGGGGAATCCCCAAACAAAAATTACGGGTAATTTGTAATGGGACATTGGGTAGTCCTCGGACTCGGAAAATATCCGATTATCAACCTTTAAGTTTACAAAGTCCAGCGATCGCTACCGTAGCAGGAATGTATAAACGAAAGGGCATCACTGAATTAATTGCGGCTTTTGAAGAAATTGCTCAGGATTTTCCCGAAGTACATTTATATTTGGTGGGAAATGGTCCAGATAAACAAATATTTGAGTCTCAAGCCCAAGCAACGGCTGTGAGTCATCGGATTCACTTTGAAGGGTTTCAGCCTGAACCCCAACGTTATTTACTAGCCTGTGATATTTTTGTCTTGGCTTCCCACCGTGATCCTTGTCCCTTGGTGCTTTCGGAAGCGAGGGAAGCAGGGCTGGCAATTGTGGCTACGAAGGTGGACGGGATTCCAGAGGCGTTAGATAATGGCAAAGCGGGGATCTTAGTGCCGGTGCAGGATAGTCATCAATTGGCTCAGGCATTAGTGAAATTATTGAGTGATGCGAATATACTTCAGGAATGGAAACAGCGATCGCAGGATAATCTAGAATGGTTAAATGTTGCCCGTGTACACCAAGAAACATTGGCTGTATATGAGGAGTTAAATTTTCAGGAAAGTTTTTCTCCATCTACTCAACCTGACTAATACCGATTTTTAGCATTGTATAATAGCGAGATGAATTATGTTTCGCTCCAAAATACAAAGTTGGAAATTGTTGAATCTTCAAGTTTATTTCAGCAACTCCGCCAACAGTTAAGTTAAATTAAGAATCAAAATATTCAGCTACAATAGGACAATAATAAATTACAAAAAATCCTCACAACAGGGAGTTAGAGTTATGGTGGCTACTCCAATCTCGACTGCTCCACAACTATCAACAATAGCAATTTCTTGGGAAGCATTACCCGAAGATTTTATCCTAGAAGAAGAACCTGTGGAAAACACTGCACAACCATTAATTGCTGGGGCATTACGAGAAAGTCTAGAACTGAGTGGATACATTCAACCCGCCATGCTGATAGCTGCTAATTTGGGTATTTGTGCCACAATGGATGGCAAACTAGTTGTTAAAGCCCCAGATTGGTTTTTCGTGCAGACAGTTTTACCCTTGTCTGGGACAACAGATAGACGCAGTTATACACCTCATCTGGAAGGAGAAATTCCCCGTGTTGTCATGGAATTTTGCTCAGATACAGACGGGAAAGAATACTCAGCTAGACGCGCCTTCCCCCCCGGAAAATGGTTTTTTTATGAACAAATTCTCCAAGTCCCTACCTATGTAATTTTTGACCCCCTGACGGCTGAATTAGAACTTCATCAAATCGAGTCAGGACAGTATAAATTACAGCCAATAGACGAGAATAATCGCTACTGGATTACAGACATGGGATTATTTTTGGGATTGTGGGAAGGAGAAAAAGAGGGGCGCATAGGTTACTGGCTAAGATGGTGGGATCAAGCAGGTAATTTGTTACCCTGGGCAGTCGAAAAGGTAGAACAAGAAAGCCAACGGGCTGAACAGGAACGCCAACGGGCTGAACAAGAAAGCCAACGGGCTGAACAAGAAAGCCAACGGGCTGAACAAGAAAGCCAACGGGCTGAACAGGAACGCCAACGGGCTGAACAAGAAAGCCAACGGGCTAAAAGATTGGCAGAACAATTACGCGCACTGGGTATTGATCCAATTGATTAAATGTGCGTTTTCTAAAATTGTTGTAGAGATGTTTTATGGAACGTCTCTACATTCTTTTTTGTAAGATTCCCCATAAGTAGGTGAACACAATAAAACCAAACTGTGTAAAGAAACGTAAAATCGCTGAAAACTTCTTTACTCTTGCCTCTTGCCTTGCTATAACGACAATTTTCAACGCCAACCTACTTATTTTCAATGAAATGCCCACACAATAAGACTACCAATGATTTTGAACCAGGTTTTCCATAAAAAGAACTGAAGCAATACTTGTCGGTTAAGGAAATGTAGGTTGGGTTGAGCGATAGCGAAACCCAACATTATCAAGGATTTTGTTGGGTTATGGCTATGGCTCCTACGTCGCCACGCAAGCTATCGCCACACTTCGTGAACGTTCCGATTGCTCCGCGTTCACGCAGTGTCCCGCAGGGATACGTTTACGTTCCACAACCAAACCTACCATATAATGAATTTTCAGGCTTAACCGAGCAGTATTGAGAACCGAAGAACCTTTTTTGTTAGGTGGCTATTACCCAATAAAATTAAACTCCAGCAGTTTCTGAAATTGCCCCTTGTATTTTTACAAAAGTATCAATTAAAGTCTGCAATTGTTGATCTGCTTTAAATACTCCTAAACCTCTTGCTGTTACCTTCCCAGGAGAATAAACAAACCTTGCTTTCATTGTGGGAGTGAGGTTTTCTGCTAAGAGATTCCAAGCTGGTTCTTCCATTGGGGTTTCTAAAACAATATGCTGTTTATTCTCTGGTTTAATGCGACTAAATCCCAGATTTTTAGCTAATTGTTTTAATTCCATAACTCGCAATAATTGATTTGCTGGAACTGGTATAGTCCCATATCTATCAGTCCATTCAGCGGCAATTTGTTTGAGTTCATATTTTGATTTTACTGTGGCTACAGCGCGATAAGCACTCATTTTTTGATCAAGATCAGGAATGTAGGTTGCAGGGATAAATGCGGTGAGATTAAGGTCAATTTGGGTATCTTCAACTTTGGGTATTTCTTGACCTCTAATTTCTCGAATTGCTTCTTCTAACATTTCCATGTACAAATCAAAGCCAATTACATCCATTTGTCCAGATTGTTCTGCACCTAGCAAGTTTCCCACTCCGCGAATTTCCATATCTCGCATTGCTAATTGATATCCAGAACCGAGTTGAGTAAATTCTTGAATTGCTCTTAATCTTTGTCTAGCTGCATCGGATAATTCTCTTTGTTTGGGGTAAAATAACCATGCGTGGGCTTGAATGCCGGCACGTCCTACCCGACCCCGTAATTGATATAATTGAGATAGACCAAAACGGTGCGCGTCTTCAATTAATATTGTGTTGACTCGCGGAATATCTAAACCAGATTCAATAATTGTCGTACAAACAAGAATATCGGCATCATTATTACCGAAAGTCAGCATAGTTGATTCTAACTCGCTTTCGTCCATTTGGCCATGAGCGATCGCAAATCTTCCTCCTGGTACCATTTCTCGCAATTTTGTAGTAGTTTCTTCAATCCCTTCGACTCGCGGAACTACATAAAATACCTGTCCACCTCGATCTAATTCTTGACGAATTGCACTTCTGATAATATCAGAATTTAAAGGTGCGAGATGGGTTTGAATTGGTCTTCTGGTGGGAGGTGGAGTGGTAATTAAACTCATTTCCCGAATTCCTGATAATGACATATATAAGGTTCTGGGAATAGGAGTTGCGGAAAGAGTGAGAACATCAACTTGCGTTTTGAGGCTTTTTATTTTTTCCTTCTGATTAACTCCAAATCTTTGTTCTTCGTCAATTACTAAAAGTCCTAAATCTTTAAATTGCACACCTTTTCCCAATAATTGATGTGTCCCGACAACTATATCTAATTCTCCAGTCGCTAGACGTTTTTGAATATTGCGTTTTTCTTCTGCGCTGCGAAACCGATTTAGTAACCCCACGTTCACAGGATAGGGGGCAAAACGTTCTTTAATTGTATGATAATGTTGTTGAGTGAGAATTGTGGTTGGGGCTAAAAGTGCTACTTGCTTTCCTGCGGTGACAGCTTTAAAAATTGCCCGAATTGCCACTTCAGTTTTGCCAAAACCCACATCTCCACATACTAACCTATCCATCGGTCTTTCACTTTCCATATCCCGTTTCACATCTTGTACCGCTTTTAGCTGATCTGTGGTAGGTTGGTAAGGAAAAGAATCTTCCATTTCTTCTTGCCAAGGCATATCTGCGGGATAGGAAAAACCTTGTTGTTGAGAACGGGCAGCATACAATTTTAACAAATCTACTGCTAGTTTCTTAATGGCTTTACGGACTTTATTCTTAGTATTTTCCCAGGCTTTTCCGGTCATTTTGTGTAATTCTGGGGCTTTATCTCCACTGGTGCGAAAACGAGATAAAGAACTAACTTGGTCAGCCGCAACTCTTAATAAACCATCTGCATATTGCACAACTAAATAATCACGGGTTTCATCATTAATTGTTAAACTTTCTAATTTAACAAATTTACCAATGCCATGACTACGATGAACAACATAATCTCCCTGACGTAATTTATTAGGATCAACTTGTTTAGATGTGGCTTGACGACGTTTGCGGACATAACCAAAATTAGCTAAAGAATGTTGTCCATAAAATTCTCTATCGGTGACAATAACTAATCGAAAAGAAGGCAAAATAAAACCTTCTAATTCTGCTAAACCGGAATATTTAAGGGCAATCGGGATATGATTAATTTGCAGTTTATCAATAGCTTGATAATCACGGGGATTGGGGATAAACTGGGCAGGACAATCATGTTCTTGTAGCAGAGAAACCGAACGGGAAGGTTGAGCCGAAATTATCCAAACTGCAAAATTGCGTTCTCTCTCGTTTCTAATAGTTTCCCCTAACTTGGCAAATTGGTGAGGTGTAACAGGTAAAGGTCTACTTGCTAAATTTAAACCATTATTTTCTTCCGACAATTCTGATAAATATAACTTTCTAAAATTACTAATTTCCCCTATACACTCATCAAAGTTTCGATGAATCTTAGGTAATCCAACCGACAACTGACCACTGACAACTGACCACTGACTATTAGCATTTTCCACCCAGTGATCGCTATGAGCATAACATTGTTCTGGTTCATCAATGGCCACAAGGGTATTTGCTGCTAAATAATCCAGCAATGAAGCCGGTTTTGCAAAAGCCAACCCCAAAAACCGCCGACTTCCTTCTAATGTTCCTAACTCTTGTAGAGACGGTTCATGAAACGTCTCTACATTTTCTGTAAGTGCTGTGTTGATAATCGGTGCAAAACTTGTAGGGGTAAGGGTAACTTTTTCCACCTTATCCAAGGCAGAACGCTGGGTAGCCGGGTCAAATTCCCGAATTTGTTCAATTTCGTCGCCAAACCATTCCAAGCGCACAGGCAACTCGGAGGACACCGGAAACACATCCACAATATCTCCCCGTCTACTCCATTGTCCTTCAGTTTCCACTAGGGGAACTCGTTCATATCCCAAAATCGTGATTTTTTCCCCAAACCCGTCTAAATCAAATTCCATCCCTTTTTCTAAGGTGACACAAAATGATTTAAACGCATCCGGTGGTGGCAAATGCGGCTGCAACGCCCCCACAGTAGCAATTATGGCAGTTCTTTGTTTTGGCAACTGACCACTGACAACTGACGACCGACCATTGACCAAATCAGCTAACACCTGCATTTGACCCCAACTCAACTCATTTTCAGGGTCAAAGGGTTCATAGGGAGAAGCTTCGGAAGTGGGGTAAAAGTGGACAGTTTTCCATCCCATTGCTTCCATTTGGGCAAAAACCCGCCCAGCTTCCTCTAAAGTGGCACAGACCACACATAAATCCTGATCTTCATAATTTGCTAATGCTGAAGCTACCAGTCCTTTGGGTAGCCGAGAAATCCCATTTAACCGCAATTCCTGTTGCTTGTTGAGTTTAGTAATGAGTTCTGCGGTAAGAGGCGATCGCGCCAAAGCACGCACAATAGAAGAGAAGGACATAAGTTTTACGCTAAAAAAGGAAGTCGCTGCTGACGTGAAAATCTCGAATTATTTCCTGTTAACCATTTTAAAAGTGTTAACCCCTCTCTTGACGATAAATAGGAAAGAATCAAACCGAACTACTCATAGACAGAAGCAATATAGCTACTACTTTGTGTATAGTCAAAGTATTTAGAGAATTACCTAAAATACTGGATACTAAGATCAGTCTGATTGAATGAACACTGGGCAACTTCTGATCACCGTATACTTCTATTCTTTATACCAGCAATTTTAAAAATGTCTTCCTTCACGTTTGAAATTTTAACGATTTTGGTGCTAATTTTCGCCAACGGTGTATTTTCCATGTCGGAAATGGCTGTAGTTTCAGCCCGGAAAGTCAGACTACAGCAGTTAGCCAATCAAGGGGATATTAACGCCAAGGCTGCATTAAAACTCGCAGAATCTCCCAATCATTTTCTCTCTATCGTCCAGGTAGGGATTACACTCATCAATATTCTGAATGGTGTCTTTGGTGGTGCGACCATTGCCAAAAGATTAGAAGATTATATCAAGCTAATTCCCATTTTAGCTAATTATAGTAATGCGATCGCCTTTGGCATCGTAGTCTTACTGATCACCTATTTTTCCCTCATTGTCGGTGAACTCGTCCCCAAACGTCTGGCTTTAAATAACCCCGAAAAAATCGCTGCTTCAGTAGCCATACCCATGCGGGCTTTAGCAAAAATAGCCTCACCCATAGTTTATCTTTTGAGTGCATCTACAGATTTAGTCTTGCGAATATTAGGAATCACACCCTCTGCTGAACCACAAGTCACAGAAGAAGAAATCAAAATTCTCATCGAACAAGGGACAGAAGCGGGAACATTTGAAGAAGCAGAACAGGACATGGTAGAGAGAGTTTTCCGGTTAGGCGATCGCCCCGTCACCTCCTTTATGACACCCCGACCTGATATAGTTTGGTTAGACTTGGAAGATCCCCCCGAAGAAAACCGCCAAAAAATGGCAGAAAGCGGTTATTCTCGCTATCCCATTTGTCAAGAAGGACTAGATAACGTTCTGGGGATTATTCCCGTCACCGACCTATTAGCCAGAAGTTTACGCAACGAACCCTTAGACTTAACTCTAGGATTACGTCAACCCGTATTTGTCCCCGAAAGCACACGCGGTTTAAAAGTTTTAGAATTATTCAAACAAACCGTCACACACATGGCTTTGGTCGTAGATGAATATGGCGTAATTCAAGGCTTAGTCACCCTCAATGACATCATGAGTGAAATCGTCGGTGATGTTCCCACAGAACCAGGACAAGAAGAACCCCAAGCTGTACAACGGGAAGATGGTTCTTGGTTAGTAGATGGAATGTTAGGAATAGAAGAATTTTTAGAACTATTTGATCTTGAAGAATTAGAACATGAAGAAAGAGGAAATTATCAAACATTAGGCGGTTTTGTCATCACCCATTTAGGCCGGATTCCCGCCGCCGCAGATCATTTTGAATGGGATGGTATGCGGTTTGAAGTTATGGATATGGACGGAAATCGGGTTGATAAAGTCCTAGTAGTACCCAAGGTCATGGCTAATTGAAGTCAGGAGGTAGGGGCGCAGGGCCTGCGCCCAATCAGGAGTTCAGGAGGAAGAATTAAGAATTAGAAGGGTTACAGAAGTCCGGTTGGTCATCATTCTGGTTTTGAGAAAATTCATGTAAAATTAACTCTTCCTTATTTAAAGCTTAACTTCTCTACTGTTCACTAGGTTTAAATTCACTTTTTGCTGCAACATTAAAATTCCCCCCATTACCTTCAAGTGAAAAGGTTTGGGGGATTATTTTAGGGCTTATGCATTGACAAATTTTCCTAAATATGTAATGTAGATTTTATCTCTTGTAGGGTGCGTAAGACCCAACAATTTGGTAGAAAACAGATTTCCTTTATCTGACGCACCCTACCTTTATAAGTTATTCCCAAAGCCGAAAACGACGCAATTTCTTTCATTCTTGGACTTACGCATTGACCAAGCTTACCAAATATGTAATGTAGATTTTATCTCTTGTAGAGTGCGTCAGACCTAATAATTTGGTAGAGAACAGATTTCCTTTATCTGACGCACCCTACTTTTATAAGTTATTCCCAAAGCTGAAAACGACGCAATTTCGTTTATTCATATAATGGTAAGTTAGTGAGCGTGCATAAGCCCTATATTTGTTAAAATATCCTCAACTTACAAAAAAACCCTTTTGATCAGCAAAAATTCCCAAATATTAAGTAATATTAGTTACTCTCGTGTCATCCATCTTAGTCATCTCATTGATCAAGATATACCAAAATGGACAGGTGATCCTCCCGTAGAATTTACCAGTGTTGCAGAAATTCCAGATGATGGTTATTACTTACGAGGCTTTTCCTTGGGAGAACATAGCGGGACTCATATCAATGCCCCTAATAGTTTTTATGCAAACGGCGCAAGTATTGACCAGTATCCAGCATCATCTTTAATATTACCAGCTATAGTTATCAATATTTGTGAACAAGCAGCAGTAAATCCTGATTATGCCTTGACTGTTAGTGATATCCAAACTTGGGAAACTGAATTTGGAGAAATTCCCACAGGTAGTATAGTGATATTATATACTGGTTGGCAAGAAAAATGGTTAAATCACCAGGCATTTTTTAACCAAGATAAAGACGGAAAAATGCACTTTCCTGGTTTTAGCTATGATGCAACTGAGTTTTTAATAACACACAGGCAAATTACTGGAGTGGGTATTGATACTCATGGTGTAGATTCTGGGCAGAATACTAATTTTACTATTAACCGGTTGCTTTTAGAGCGATCGCTAATTGTTCTCGAAAACCTCACCAATTTAGATCAGTTACCACCGCATAGTATCACCTTAATCATTGGAATTCTCAGATTAAGAGGAGGTTCTGGTTCTCCCGCAGCAATCATGGCATTATTTTAAATTTTTCCTTTTCCAACCATTTACCCCAAACTCTTTAATTCACAACCAATAATAAGTAGGTGAACACAATAAAACCAAACTGTGTAAAGAAATGTAAAATCGCCCAAACCCTCTTCACTCTTGCCTCTTGCATGAGTGCCTTTTGCCTTGCCATAACGACAATTTTCAACACCAACCTACTTACTCAATAAAACCATTAACCAATTCAGAAAACTTGTAAAATCAGAACTCCAAGAAATAATTAAAAAATATTAAAGCCCCATAGCCAGAGTATGCAAAACTACTCAAAAATGGCTATGAGGCTAAAATATTTTACGAATTGGAAATGATGTTTTTAATCAATTTCCCAATCATGGAGGCAATCTTGCCAATTTACTGGAAATCGCCGCTATCAAGTCTAATATTGCCTATTTGCACCGCTGTAAACAAGCAGGAATTAAACCTCATTTAGCAAAGTTCATGAAACTTTCGCTGAGTTCTTTATTAAATTTTTGACAGACGAAAAGGATCTAGTTTCAGATCCCTTTTTTGCCTTTAACACAACGGACTTTACTACTGTAAATTAGCAATACCGTTAGTTAAGTTTGGACTTAAACGAGAACTATTTAATGGCAACTAGCTAAGGTTTTAGTCAAAAGTAGAGACTTGATAAATCACACTACCACTTTTGCTATTTTTTAGCTTGTGAACTGAAGGCTTGAGACTTTAAATTTTAGACTCCTGCCAGCAGCTTTAGATTTCACCATTAACCTGCATTTGATGAACTTGATCTGCCAATTCTTGACAATTTTGATCATCTAACTTATCAATTGCCAACATTCCCATGAGAATAACTTCTTTCAAAGTTAAGCGAGTTGAATGTGCCTGTTTTTGCACAATCTCCTTAATGATGGGAGATACACCGATTGCTGTACTAGCTCTAGCCACGTTATAAAAAGAAACATTAATGACATCGGATAAATCTTAGCACTTTTCGCTAAGTTATTCTACATCCCCGGAACTGATCTACTTTAGTTTCGATAAATCTTTGTATGTCTAATCCAGACTATAAATAGCAAACAGACTCAATAATTCTGCAAATCTAACTTTTTAACTACGGACATAACTCTTCTGTAGCAAGCATTTTAACGATTTACTTACTCTGCTACAAACAGCCGTGTTACTGAAATCACACAATAAAATAACGCAATTTATTTAAGTATTAATAACAACATTGCTTATAGAAGTAGGTGTAAATAAACGTAGCTATCTTAAAAAAATAAATACTATTTAAAGCTTATCAATTCGACTTCCTAGCGTTTTATTGCTGTTTTTTTAGCAACAAAAATTGATACCTATATAATTATTTATTAATTTTTCTTACAACTCACAACATAAACAATTAATTATTGTCATCTATCAAAAGTATGAAACCTAAAATTTAGTAGATCATCAAGGGATAAGATTTTGAAAAACGATGGTAACAGCGAGATACTCAAAAAGCTGGAAAGCTTATATAGTAAATCTTCTAAAATGGAAAATCCCAAAATTTAGTGTTGATTAATCCTGACGGGAGGATATTTATCGTGATTCAAAGGATTGAATAGCGTTGAATAACTTAATATTATTAAATATTGTAAACTAGCAAAATAAACCCTGTCTCACTTAATGATCGATTGACAATCAAGACAGTCGCTACGAATCAAGGCTTTTTTCAATGTGGCGAAGGTATTGAGTTCAAACCTATAGTTTTTTGATAGCAAACCGCAAGTTTGCAAGATAGATGGGGTATAGACAGAAATCGAAATCTTCCTGAATTCACTTAGTTAACGCTGTCATAAGAAAAAGTAGTGAATACGCACAAGGAACAAAACAACGATGAGTGAACCTTATCTGTTGGCTGCAAGTTTATTAACAGGATTGGTCATACCAATATCAACACCCCCCCAAATAACCAATCTTCCCAAAGATTCTCTATCTTTATTGGATTTAGCCGAGGGTTTCCAGGTTTACGATGGCAAAAGAAATTCTCCACGTCAAATTGCTGTACCTGAATTTAGTAATCAAATTGAAAAGTCCTCACCAGCAAATAAGAGTCTTGTCAAGACTGATAAATCATTACCAGAATTTAGTAGACAAACACCGACGACCGTTGAACAGTCATCAGTAATCAGGAAAAACCTCCCCACCTTAGAGATTCTCTTATCAGAATTTAGACAGCATGGGTTATCAATACCTGTTAAATCATCCTTTAACTTAAATTCCCCAACGACACCAACTAAATCACCTATTTCTGGTAGTCAACTCTACCAGCAAAGATTAGCATCACTTATATCTGGTCAGATTTATACGCGCACTGATAATGATGAAAATTTAGCATTGTCTGGGGAATCAAATAAGGCAGATAAACTGACTTATCAAGACTGGAAAAGCTTATTAGCTTTGGAAGCTAAAGCTATAGCTAAAGGTCAAGGTGCGAATCGGTTGAGTATTTTAGTAGGTGATTCTTTAAGTTTGTGGTTTCCCAAGGACAAACTACCTACGGGTAAATTATGGCTAAATCAAGGTATATCTGGAGATACTTCTGAGGGCGTTTCTAAAAGATTGTCGGCATTTTCTGGCACCAGACCTGATGTAATTTATGTGATGACTGGGATTAACGATTTACGTAAGGGTGCTACTGACAAGTCAATTTTGGTCAATTCCTCGCGGATTATTCATAGCTTACGTCAGAGTCATTCCAGCAGTCAGATTATTGTCCAATCTATTTTACCTGTGCGATCGCAGAAAATCCCTAATAGTCGAATTCGTCATATTAACGCCCAACTGGCTATAATTGCCCAAAAGCAAGGGGCTAATTACCTCAACATTCACAATTGGTTTACGGATATTGATGGCAATTTGCGTCCCGAATTAACTACAGATGGATTACATTTATCTTTAGCAGGATATCAAGTGTGGCAATTTGCACTTGAGCAAATAGAATATAGAGTTGCTCAAATTTACAATTGATATATGCAAATTGAATGTATATTAACGTAAGTTGCTAGTTGAAAATGGGTAAGGGGCAAGAGGCAAGAGGCAAGAGGCAAGAGGCAGGAGTAGTTGACCAATGACCAATGACCAATCACCTTTTTCCCTGCCTAAATTTAGATAATTAGTAACTTAAGTTATATTATTTCACAGATCAGGGTGTGAGAGCTATCACTAAATATCAAATGGTAGATCGGATAAATGATATCGCTTGGCAAGCTCACCAGGGCAGCGTGGCGGCAATTATTCAAGTTTTGAACGAAAGGCTAGTTGTGTCTGGTGTCAGAACTAGAGCAGTTTTTTCGACTGGTATATTACAACTCTTGTGTGAAGCGGCTACAGTAGAGCAACTAGAGCAATCTGTCTTAGTGCCAAAAATTCAAGAAATTTTGGACTCACTGACACCACGTCATATTCGCCGAGTTAATATTAATAGTCGAATTGTTCGAGAAGAGCAATTATTATGGTTGGAGGAAATTAACCGCGATACTGATGGTCAGTTACTGTGGTCACGGGAAATTACTGTATACCAACCAAACTTGTTGAAGCGGTTAATTCCAGAGTTAACTGAAGTTTATACCAAATCAAGAAAACCTATTTTAACAAAACCCCAATCTTTGCTGAAGAATCGAAATCAGGGCAAAATTTCTGTCAAAACTTTATTTGTATGGGTTGCTGGTTTATCTTCAATAATTTTACTGGCTTGGTTGCTAGATTTTCGGTTAAGTAATCCATTAAAGAAGCTGTTGCCATTAGTGGGTTCTCAATCTTCTCAAACGGTTAACCAAAGACCGCCAGAATCATCGAATCGTCCTGTGCGCCGAAGTCTTTCTATCCCATTGGATGATCCGTTTGCCGCATCTGTGAGACTGGCTAACCAGGCGACTGTGACTGGTACAACGGCTACAACTTCAACTCAGTGGTTGGAATTAGCTGCTACTTGGCAACGGGCTTCTGATTTAATGGGTCAGGTTGCACCTAGCCACAGCCGTTATCAGGAAGCACAGATTAGAACTAAGTTGTATAAAAAGTTTAGTGAGGCTGCCCAGAAAGAAGCTCAGAAGAGTAAATCTTAACAATGTCTGATAGCGAAGCGTGGCGTAAGCCATATCAGGTTGTGCAGGATTTAAGGATGAACAGGATGTATTTTTCCTATTCCTCCTGACTCCTTGGGCGCAGGCCCTGCGCCCCTACCTCCTGACTCCTAATTAGCTCATTTCTAACATTCTTTGCATGGGTCGGAGTGCGGCTATGCGGATTTCTTCTGGTAGGGTAATTTCTGGGGTGCGGTTTTTCATGGCTAGATACAGTTTTTCTAGCGTGTTTAGCCGCATAAATGGACATTCGTTACAGTTACAATCACTTTGGGGGGGTGCGGGAATAAAGTGTTTGTCAGGTGCTAGTTTTTGCATCTGGTGAATGATTCCTGGCTCTGTAGCCACGATGAATTCTTGACTAGAGCTGGTTTGACAATAATTGAGTAAGGCGGCTGTAGAGCCAATATAACTGGCATGGCGGAGGACGCTGGTTTCACATTCGGGGTGAGCGATCGCTTCTGCATGAGGATGTGTAATTTTTAACTGGACTATTTTCTTTTCGGAAAAGGTTTCATGGACAATACAGCTACCTTGCCATAACAGCATCTCCCGTCCTGTTTGTGACCTTACATACCGTCCCAAGTTGCGATCTGGAGCAAAAATAATTGGCTGTTCCTGGGGTATTTGCTGGACAATTTTCACAGCGTTGGAACTGGTACAAATGATATCGCTCATGGCTTTAATTTCCGCCGAGCAGTTAATATAGGAAATTACCAAATGGTCTGGGTGTGAGGCTTTGAAAGCTGCAAATTCCTGGGGAGGACAACTATCTGCTAAAGAACATCCTGCATTAATATCTGGTAATAACACCAATTTATCAGGGTTGAGGATTTTGGCAGTTTCCGCCATGAAGTGAACACCAGCAAAGACAATGACATCGGCTTTGGTATTGGCTGCGGCTTTGGCTAATTGTAATGAATCGCCAATGAAATCGGCAATATCTTGAATATCAGGATCTTGATAGTAGTGGGCTAATATCACTGCATTCAGTTCTGTTTTGAGATCCGCAATGGCAGCAAATAGATCTAATGGTAAAATACCTGATTTTGGTTGAGTAAGTGTAGTTGTAAACACAATTAAAAACTGCTTTTTTGTACAATTAAGATTACAAAGAAAGGGAACAGGGAATAGGGAACAGGGAACAGATAAGAAATACTCATTTGCACCAGTTTAAAGCTTAGTCAAGAATAAAGATGTTTTTACAAGATGCGTAGCCCGAAAAAACGGTATCCTTATTTCAATCTCATGTTTTTAAACGTGAGATTTCCCTGTTCCCTCTGAACTTGTAAATTCAATTATAGTAGTTTTTACCAAAAAGAGTGAGGGATTGATTCTAGCAATTTATGTCCAAATCCGGTGGAGTTTCATATCCTGGAGATATACGGCTTTTTAAAGTGGCATGACCAGTCAGAAAAATCAATCAAAACCTATCAAAATTGCTGTAATTGGCGATGTTCACGACCAATGGGAAGTAGAGGACGGCATAGCACTCCAGCATCTCGGTGTTGACTTGGCGCTATTTGTCGGTGATTTCGGGAATGAGTCGGTGGAAGTGGTAAAAGCGATCGCCTCCCTAGACCTTCCCAAAGCGGCGGTAATGGGCAATCACGATGCCTGGTACTCTGCGACTGAATGGGGACGCAAAAAATGTCCTTATGACCGCACCAAGGAAGACTGGGTACAGG
Organism: Aphanizomenon sp. UHCC 0183; assembly: GCF_009712065.1. NCBI lineage: Bacteria > Bacillati > Cyanobacteriota > Cyanophyceae > Nostocales > Aphanizomenonaceae > Aphanizomenon > Aphanizomenon sp. UHCC 0183. The sequence goes on from NZ_VILC01000013.1 coordinate 23,876, forward strand.
AACAGCTAGATTTATTAGGATCTGCCCAAGTCGGTTATGGTAAGTTAGATTTTCCTCAGTGGAATTTAACTGTGGTGGGTGGTCGTCCTTTTACCTGGGGAGGACCCGAATGGCGATTTGCCCAAATGTGTCAAGAACGCTATGGTGTCTCTAGTTTGGAGGAGTCCGCAGATAAAATTGTTAAGGTAGTAAAAAGTGTTACTTGTGATCATATTATTTTTCTCGGACACAATGGACCGAGCGGTTTAGGCGATCGCGCTGAGGACCCTTGTGGCAAAGATTGGCATCCTATCGGTGGTGATTTTGGTGATCCTGATTTAGCGGAAGCAATTTCTCAAAGTCTCAACCTCAAGAAAACTGTTTCCCTTGTCGCTTTTGGTCATATGCACCGCACACTGCGCCATACTAAAAAGTTGCAACGCAAGGCTGTGTTTAGAAGTCCAGAAGGCACTATTTACCTAAACGCTGCCACTGTCCCCCGGATTATTCAACAAGACGGAATAAAGTTACGAAATTTTTCTCTGGTTGATTTGGAGGATGGTTTGGTAACAAAAGCTTCTCTGGTTTGGGTGGATCAGAACTACCAAATCGCTACTGAGGAAGTTTTTTATAATTCTTCAGTTTCAGTAGTGCCAATTCTGTAATTATATGTTATGATTTTATTTGTCAGTTTTTGTGTTACACAATTCTGGCAAATAATCTGGAGAGGTGGCAGAGTGGTCGAATGCGTCCGACTTGAAATCGGATGAAGTGAAAGCTTCCGGGAGTTCGAATCTCCCCCTCTCCATTTTTTTGTTTTTATTTCACGCAGAGCCGCAGAGTCACAGAGAAGAACGCAGGTGTTTGATATGGAAATATTAAATCTGCTGTAAGGTAAGAGTCAGTTTTGCTATGATTCCAGATATAACCTTTTAAATATGTAATTCAGTAATAGGTATGATTTGCTGAATTTACGAATAATGGTAGGGTGTAGTCAATTGGAGATTTTTAACCCTAATTAAAATTAAATGTGCTATGAAAATACAAATTGCTAACTTAGGTGTTATTGAAAAGGCAGAAATTGATTTAAAGCCTTTAACTGTCTTTATTGGTGGTAATGGAACAGGGAAAACTTGGACAGCTTATACTTTAGCATCTATTTTAGGTGAATATGGATGTAAGAAGTATTGGCAAGCTTATCTGGATAAAAAGACTCAACAGAGATATCCAATTATAGATAATGCAATTGAAGAACTTTTACAAGAAGGATATGTTCGGATTGATTTAATTGATTTTGCTGAAGAGTTTATTGAAACATATATTAATGATGTTTCTAATCTAACTTATCGCTGGATGAATAAGTTTCTGGCTACAGAATATGTTAATTTTGCCAACGTGAAAGTTAAATTTAATTTAGCGGATATAACACTCAAAATACTTGATAATATTAAACAATATTCTTTGGCTCAAGAAATTTCTTTTGGTTCTTCTCAAAATAAAAATACTTTGCGTATTTTTAAAGAAAAGAATGAAAATAGTATTTATTTTTATTTAATTTCAGTTTCTAATTCTAATGATCAGTCTAATATCTTTGATAAATTACCTAGAATAGTATTTGAAGAGATTTTATTTGAAGAATTTTTTGCTTTAATTCATAGAGCTTTTTATTCATCTGTATATATATTTCCCACAGAAAGAACAGGAGTTTTACCATTATTTTCTTCAGCCAACAAAATAGACGAATATCATGAATATGATGATGAAGATAAAACTAGCAAACTAACTGAAGTAGTAAAAATATTTGAAAATATGGTATATTCTGTATATGAAAAATCATCTATAGAAAGAGAAGAAGAAATACAATTGTATCCAGAAGTTTTAGATTATATTAGATTAGCAGAAATATTAGAAAACGATATTTTAGGAGGAAAAGTAAATCTTATTGATGAATCTGTAATTGATAAAGAAATATTATATCAACCATCAGAAAATGTTAAATTAGAAATGACTGTTTCTTCTTCAATGGTAAAAGAATTAGCTCCTTTAGTTTTGTGCTTGCGTCATTTAGCTCTACCAAATGAATTACTGATAATTGATGAGCCTGAAATGAATTTACATCCAGCGGCGCAAGTAGAAATTACGGAATTTTTAGCCATGTTAGTACAAGCAGGTTTGAAAGTTTTAATTACAACTCACAGCCCTTACATAGTTGATCATTTAGCAAATTTAATGAAAGCCGCTAAATATGAAGATAAAGAAAGTCTCAAAGAACGATTTTATTTAGAGCGAACAGAAGCTTTTATTCCTCAAGAGAAAGTTTCTGTTTATCTATTTGAAGATGGTACAGCTAAAAATATATTACATGAAGACGGTAGGATAGATTGGGGAACATTTGGGAATGTTTCAGATGACATTTCCCATATTTTTCCATAATCACTCTTATAATCTTAAATTCAGGAGTGATTTTAAAATGCCTTTCGATCATTTATTGTTATCATGTTGTTTACTACCAGGGAAAACAAGTCATAAAGAAGATGGTGTGGAGGTAAGTTTACAACCAGCAAGTGGTGAAACAGTTTTATTTTTTCATATAGACGAGAAATCAAACCTAATTGTAAATTTCGTAAATTATTAGAATTAGATAAAGAAGGAATGAAAATCTGTGATTTAATCGTATTTTATGCAAAAGACAATGAAAGGATTATCTGCTTTGTAGAATTGAAGGGTAAGGATATAAACACAACAAAAGAGCAGGTTATAAATACATATACATACTTTAATAAATTCTTGAAAAAAACTGATTCATCATTAAGTTTTACTGCAAAAACATATATTTTATCTAAAAGTTCTGTACCTCAAGAACTTGATAAATATAAAAAAGAATTAAAGGATAAGTTTGATGAAGGTAACTATGACATTAGCAAAAATTCAGATTTAGGTGATTTTCTGAGAGGTGCGAAGTATCAACCTAAAGGAAAACGAAAGAAATGATTAGAGAAGATCGAGACAGTTAATTAATACTTTTAAATGCGTATTATATGTAAGTATATGTATTTTCAAAGGTAAAAATCAAAAATTTTCGTGATTATTTACTATAATAGGTATAATCAAAATTATCTCTATTATTTATGACTAATATCACCATCTCCAACATTGATGATGACATCAAATATCAGTTGCAAAAACGAGCCGAAAAACATGGACGTTCCCTAGAAGAAGAAGTGAGAGAAATTCTCCGTCTTGTTCTCATCGAAAATACTAAACATCCCTTAAATCTAGCAACTTTAATTGAACAACGGTTTGCAAATTTGGGCGATTTGGAATTACCAGAAATAGCTAGAGAACCTATCCGCACTGTATCAATATTTGAAGAATGATTATTTTGGATACAAATGTTATCTCAGAATTAATGAAGACTCAAAAGTCGGAAATAGTTCGTGAATGGGTAGCTGAAAAACCTTTGATGAGTATGTTTACCACAACCATTACTCAAGCAGAAATTCTCTATGGTATTGCTTTACTTCCTGAAGGAAAACGACGAAAAGAACTTAGTCAAGCAGCACAACTGATGTTTTCTGAAGATTTCGCTGGACGTGTTCTTGCTTTTGATCAAAATGCTGCTGTAGCATTTGCTCATATTGCATCCCAACGACGACAAAATGGGACTCCTATTTCTCAAGCTGATGCTCAAATTGCTGCTATTTGTTACACTCATAAAGCAACCATAGCAACACGCAATGTTTCTGATTTTGAAGGATGTGGTATTTCTATTATTAATCCTTGGAAATATGAATCAGTATAGATAACTACCTTAATAAGTCGCTTAACTTCTGACTCCTGCTATTTTATTCTTAAAGATGTTTGCTAAGTCTTAACTAATATTAATTAACCCCCAGACTTAAATTATGAATGAGTCTGAGGGCAATTTACAAACAAGAGATGCTCCTAAATCAGTGTATTAACAACAGAAGAAGGTGCTATCCCATTTTGGGAATCATTGTTAACTGATTGCTGAGGCTGGACTTCTTCCTGTACACCCCGCATCTTAATTAACTTAATTGCCCGGTTGACGCTTTCTGGCAAAACTACTACCAAACTACCATCATTAGCCATATCTAAGGCTTTGTTAATAGCTGTGGTTTCATCCAAAATTGATTCAAAGCGGTAATTAGGCTTAACTTGGGTAATACCTTCAACAATCAAATCTGAAGCTGAACCACGAGGTCTACCCCTAGTATCATCATCTTCTTTAACAATGATATAGTCAAAGATATCTGCTGATAATCTACCTAGAGTAACAAAGTCTTCGTCACGGCGATCGCCAGGACCACCAATTACACCAATGCGCTGTCCCATTGTCCAATTACGGACAAATGACCCCAAAGCCTCGTAACTAGCCGCATTGTGGGCATAATCTACCAAAGCATGGTATTTACCCAAATTAAACAAATTCATCCGTCCTGGGGTCTGACTTACAGAAGCACGAAAGCCTCTTAAACCAGCGCGAATTTGCTCAATGGTGACATCCTGAACAAAAGCTGCCAAACTAGCGGCTAAAGCATTAGCAATCATAAATGGCGCTCTTGCACCCATTGTCAAGGGGATATTTTCTGCCCTTTCGATGCGGTGCGTCCAATCACCTTTGACAATGGACAGATAACCATGTTCATAGACTGCGGCTACTCCACCCTGTTGGATATGTTTCCGTACCAGATCCGAGTCTGGATTCATGGTAAAGTAGGCAATGTTCGCCTTAGTTTTTTCTGCCATAGCAGCAACCCGGTAATCATCGGCATTGAGTACCGCATAACCATCAGGGAAAACAGCTTCAGCAACTACGCTTTTAAGATGGGCTAATTGCTCAATAGTATCTATATCACCGATGCCTAAATGGTCAGCAGACACATTTAATACTACACCTACATTAGCATTTTCAAAACCCAACCCAGAGCGGAGAATACCACCGCGAGCCGATTCCAATACGGCTACTTCTACGGTCGGATCTTGAAGGATAACATGGGCGCTTTGAGGACCTGTATTATCTCCCGATTCTACTAAGAAATCACCGATATAAGTACCATCTGTAGTTGTGTAGCCGACAACCTTACCAGTTTGCTTATAAATATGGGCTAACAGGCGAGTTGTGGTAGTTTTACCATTCGTACCTGTAACTGAAAGTATAGGAATACGGCTAGATTGTTCGTTGGGGAACAGCATATCCATGACTGCGCCGGCGACATTGCGGGGGATGCCAATGCTGGGGGCAACGTGCATTCGGAAACCAGGGGCAGCATTGACTTCAACAATTACACCGTCTAATTCTCTTAAGGGACGGCTAATATCTGAAGTCACGATATCTATACCAGCTACATCTAAGCCGATAATTCTGACTATCCGTTGTGCTAACCAGCGATTTTCTGGGTGAATTTCGTCTGTGCGATCTACAGCACTACCACCTGTACTTAAGTTGGCTGTAGCTCTTAAGTAACAAATTGCTCCCTGGGGTGGTACACTGTTGACGGTGTACCCTTGTCTATCTAGGAGTTGATAGCTGGTACGATCTAGTTCGATTTTAGTCAAGACGTTATCATGTCCGTCACCACGTTTAGGGTCAAGGTTTGTTTCTTCAATTAGTTCTGTAATTGTAGATTTGCCATTACCCACCACATGAGCAGGAATTCTCTCTGCTACAGCAACTACTTTGCCATTAACTACTAGTACTCGATGATCTCGTCCCACATAGTATCGCTCAACAATGATTGAGCGAGAGACTTGTCGAGCCATTTCATAAGCTGCTTCTGCGTCTTCCCAGTTGCGGATATCAATGGTGATCCCTCGTCCATGATTACCGTCTAAAGGCTTAATCACGATGGGATAACCACCAACATATTCAATGGCTTCTTCTAAATCATCAAAGAAATTGATGACTGTACCTCTGGGGACTGGTACGCCGTTGGCATCGAGAATCCGTTTAGTAGCTTCTTTATCACCAGCTAGTTCTACACCAAGAATGCCTGTGTTATTGGTCATTGTGGCTTGAATCCGTTTTTGGTGGATACCATAGCCCAATTGAATTAAGAATCTAGCTGGTAAAGGCATCCAAGGAATACCTTTTTTCTCCGCTTCTTTGATAATGGCTTCTGTGGAAGGTCCTAGTGAAGCATCACGCCAAAAGTCTTTGAGGTCTTGAACGTCTTGCTCTAGTTCGGCTTTGGGATAACGTCCTCGGTCAATAATACTTTGACATAGCCTGACTGCTGCCCGGGCTGCATAGCGACCCGCTTCTTCATTTAGGTACTCAATCACTACCTGGTAAATTCCATGTGTGACGGTTTCACGGGTGCGACCGAAACCTACGTGCATCCCCGCTAATTCCTGGAGTTCTAAGGCTACGTGTTCCACTATATGACCCATCATGGTGCCTTCTCGCACCCGCATTAGAAAACCACCACGACAACCTGGGGAGCAGTAGTGACCCTCTAGACTTGGCAGTGCCTCTACTAGTCCTTCATAAAAGCCAGGTATTTCATTTGAGGGGGTTTCGGCAAGTTTGTCTAAGTCTAGGCGCATAACGATCAGTTTGTGCCGTCGAATGCTCCAGTAATTTGGGCCGCGTAAGGTCTGGATCTTGAGGATTCTCATGGGAATAGGTAGATGGAGATTCGTAACCAAAATTCTAGTTTTTTGCTGGAATTGACCGCTAAATTTGGCATTTGAAGCAGTTTTTCTTTCTTAGATGGAATTGATCTAAACTCTAGAAGAAGAAATCAAGATGCGGTCAAATCAGTGTGACCTGATATGCTCTATATCTTCTATATCGTCAGCTAGAGATGCGATGCACAGCAGGTAAAACAGTACGTTGGTAAAGATGGAAGCGATCTCCGTAACTGAGGATATGTAGTCTTAAATTATGTACTGTCAGGGGTTGGTTCGCACTAACGTTGGGTTCATTAGTGTGGGTAAGTTCGGTAGGATCAACAATAGTGACACTGCCTTTACCCATAACTTGTAGCCAACCATCGCGTTCAAATACGGCACAGGTATCTTCGTCTATACCAATGCCTAATCTATCTGGGTGAGCGGCGATCGCGCTAACTAGTCGCCCCATCCGATTCCGGTTATGGAAATGTTGGTCAACGACAACTTCAGGAATGAATCCTAAGCCTGTTGCCATGTCAACTAGGGAACGATTGGGTGTTTCACCACTACCACCACCTGCGATCATGTGATGTCCCATCACGGCTGCTCCAGCACTTGTTCCTGCCAAAGTCAGTTGTCCGGCTCTCACCCGCTGGCGGATAATTTCCATTGCCGGTGTGTCGGACAGGACTCCACAAAGGCGCAGTTGGTCTCCTCCGGTTAAGAAGACACCACTACAGGCTTCGAGGGATGCTTTAATCTCAGGATTTTCGCATTGCTCCCGTTCCCGAATGTCTAATATTTCAACCTTTTCCGCACCCATTTCTTCAAAAATGCGAACGTACCTACCAGCGATAATGGCAGGCTCACGGGAGGCTGATGGAATTATTGTAATATACGCCTTGTTACCACCAGCACGAACAAAAAAAGTTCTTAGAATTTCACGTCCATGAACTTTATCTTCTGCGCCTCCGATAACTAGTACGGCGGTTTTAGTAGCTTGGGGTGTCCTCATTTCCAGCGATTTAACTTCTAACTGCGGCATTGTGTTTCTGCTTGAGGGAGTCAACAACTTCAGGTTAATTGAACAAGGTTTGTTGCTTGTTAATTTTCGCCTTTGGCTTTGATGAGAGGACACTGCTTGACGCACACGATGCCTCAATTTTCTCATGTCCGTCGTTCTCATAGCCAGCATCTTGTTTTTTACCTATCTACTTTTTCCAGATGGCTTTCATAGTGCTAAATTAACTATAATTCCCTTCTGGACTTAGGATTTAGTCGGTCTTGACACTCTTACTTCTGAGGCTGGTTGGATGTATCCCGGAAGTTGTTAACTTTGGTGGGATTATTAATTTAAATTTAGTAGTGACAATATTTAAACATAAATTAAGTAATTAGAAAAACTTTTGATCTCACTAGAAAATTAAGGATATTGGTATTTTTCGGCACTGTTGATAGATTTTTAGTTTTTCTATGACTTACAAAAAAGGCAAGAGGGAACGGGGAACGGGGAACGGGGAACGGGGAACGGGGAACGGGGAACGGGGAACGGGGAACGGGGAACGGGGAACAAGGGAGAAATTTCATGCTCTATTCTTCAATTTCTTCCTCCAAACTCCGAACTCCGAACTCCTGAATCCATGCTAGGTTATCAGTTATGGTATTAGCTAAGTATCTACCCTTAAAATTAGTTCTATCGAATCCGAATTACTGTGCGTTTTGATATAGTTACACTTTTTCCTGACTGTTTTACATCAATCCTCAATTCTGGTTTGTTGGCTAAGGCTTTAGCTAAACAGATTGCTCAAGTGCATTTAGTTAATCCTAGAGATTTCACTACCGATAAGCACCATAAGGTGGATGATCAACCCTATGGTGGTGGTGTGGGAATGTTGATGAAGCCAGAACCGATTTTTGCGGCTGTGGAGTCTTTGCCGATTCTACCCCGTCGAGATGTGATTTTGATGAGTCCCCAGGGACAACCAATGAACCAGCCCTTGCTGCGCGAATTAGCCACGAATTACGACCAGTTGGTTGTAATCTGTGGTCATTATGAAGGGGTAGATGACAGGGTGCTAAATTTGGTGACTCGGGAGATTTCTTTAGGGGATTTTATCCTGACAGGGGGAGAAATTCCTTCGATGGTTTTGATTAATGGTGTGGTGCGTCTGCTTCCGGGAACTGTGGGTAAGGAGGAATCGCTGAAGACGGAAAGTTTTGAGGAATATTTGTTGGATTTTCCCCAGTACACTCGTCCGGCAAATTTTCGTGGTTGGCAAGTCCCAGATGTGCTACTAAGTGGTAATCATGCAGCGATCGCTCGTTGGCGGTTTCAACAACAAATTCAGCGCACAGCTTCCCGTCGTCCCGATTTGCTTAAACTTTGGGAAAAAGAGAGGGAACAGGGAACAGGGAACAGGGAACAGGGAACAGGGGAAGTAGGGGAAGTGGGGGAAGTGGGGGAAGTGGGGGGAGAAAAATATTCTTTTACAACTGACAACTGACAAAGGACAACTAACTATGAACATCAGAATTGGTAATGGCTACGATATACACAGATTGGTGAGCGATCGCCATTTAATTTTAGGCGGTGTTCACATTCCTCATGAACTCGGCTTGTTAGGACACAGTGACGCTGATGTGCTTACTCATGCTATTATGGACGCGATGCTGGGAGCTTTATCTTTGGGGGATATTGGTCATTATTTTCCCCCAACAGATCCCCAATGGGCTGGGGCTGATAGTTTAGTATTATTACATCAAGTCCATCAACTAATTCGTGAACAAGGTTGGAAAATTGGCAATATTGATTCTGTCGTTGTCGCTGAACGTCCGAAATTAAAACCGCATATTTCTAAAATGCGAGATAAATTAACAGCAGTTTTAGAAGTAGAACCAAATCAAATTGGTATCAAAGCTACAACTAATGAAAAACTTGGACCAACAGGCAGAGAAGAAGGTATTTGTGCTTATGCTGTAGTTTTGTTGGTAAGTGGTGATTAATCAATTTTTATTTACATCAAGGAGAAAAGAAGATGCAAGTTATCAACTTCCAGTCCCCTCAAAAATATCGTCCTGATATTATGTTTACAAATAAAGATGAAGAAATTATCTTATTAGTAGAGGTAAAAGCTCAAAAATCAGAGACAGAATTAAACAGGCAAAGTGCTATTTATCAATTAAAAACATATTTGCAGAATATCAAGCCAGATATTCCTTTTGGTATGTTAGTGGATTTAGAGGAAATTAATATTTTTGCATTGAATAATGATCAGGAAATAGAAAACCTAATTTCCTTGAGAACTAATGATATACTAAGTAATTATGATCCAGAATTCCCGCATAAAAGAATCTTTGATTTTTATTTAGAAACACTTATTAAATCTTGGCTCAGAGATTTATCATATCATTGGAATTCAGATACACCACCAGCGTATAATGAATTAGCGAAAATTGGTTTATTACCATTGTTAGAAGGTGGACATACTTATATTCAGGAAAATTTAGGTGCTGATACTTTACATTGAAACTAATTTTTTAATGGCAGTTGCAAAAGGAAGAGACCTAGAGGCAGGACAATTGCTGCGGAATCTCTCTCCCTTAATTCGTCTTGCTATACCAGCTATTTGTTATGTAGAAGTTATTAACACATATAGAATAGATAAGCAAAATCAGTTAAAATTTCAAGCAGAAATGGAGAAACAAATTAATGAAGCAATGCGTGATAAAATTTCTATCCATGCAGATTTATTTAAGGTGAGTTTAGAAAGAGCATCTATTGAAAATCTACTATTATTAAATGATGTACAAGATAGGTTATATGAAATTATTAACTTGTTAACAGAAAATTCAGAAACTATTAATTTTGATAATAACATAATCAAGGATATTTCTGATAATATTTTTATAGAAACAGAAACACTACTAATTAAGAATGATCTTATGGATAACTTAATATTACAGTGTATTGTATCTCATGCAAATCAGCATCCTTGTGATCAAAAAGTATTTATTAGTGGCAATACAAAAGATTTCGGTAAACAGGAAGTAAGAGAGATTTTGAATAGTGCAAAAATTAAATATTTTAGTAACACTAAAAACTTTCTAGGTTGGTTAGACTCTCAATTACCATAAAATTAATATCTGGTATAAACTATGACATCACAAAAAATACTCAATTTTACAAAACGCTTTTTCTTATTAATAACAATCGGTTTTATATCAATAACAATTACCGCTTGTAACCCAACCAAATTAAAAACAAATGCGGCTCAAGTACCCCAATTAGTAACAAGCATTTTGAGTGATCCAAAAACATTTAATGCTGCGCTGAGTTCCGAATCACCAAATATTTTTGGTTACACTTATGAAGGATTATTAACTCAAAATCCCATTGATGGCAAAATAGAAGGAGCATTAGCCGAATCATGGGAAATATCACCAGATAAAACCAAAATTACCTTTACCATGCGTGAAGGTTTAAAATGGTCAGATGGACAACCATTAACAGTTGATGATGTCGTATTTACCTATAATGACATTTATTTAAATGAAAACATCCCCACAGATACTAGAGATGTTTTAAGAGTCGGTAAAAATCGCAAATTACCAACTGTCAGAAAAATAGATAATAGAAGAGTGGAATTTAGTGTCCCTGAACCATTTAGACCTTTTTTACTGAATACAGGAGCATCTATTTTACCTGCTCATATTTTAGAGAAATCAGTCAAAACAAAAAACAAAGATGGTAAAGTGGAATTTCTGAATAAATGGGGTGTGGATACTCCTCCTGAAGAAATTATTGTTAATGGTCCTTATAAACTGGAAAGATATGATACGAGTCAACGCATAATTTTTCGCCGTAACCCCTATTATTGGCGTAAAGATGCTCAAGGTAAACCCCAACCTTATATTGAACGAATAATTTGGCAAATTGTGGAGTCAACAGATACTTCCTTACTCCAATTTCGTTCCGGTGATTTAGATTCTATTAGTGTTTCCCCTGATTATTTTTCTTTATTAAAAGTTCAGGAAAAACAAGGGAATTTTAAAATATATAATGGGGGTCCTAGTTCTAGCACTTCCTTTATTTCCTTTAACTTAAATAAGGGAAAAAGAAAAAATCAACCTCTAGTTGATCCCATTAAATCTAAATGGTTTAATAATGTGCAATTCCGGCAAGCGGTAGCCTATGCTATTGATAGACAAACCATGTTAAATAATACTTTTCGTGGTTTAGGTACACCCCAAAATTCTCCTATTTCTGTTCAAAGTCCTTATTTCTTATCACCGGAAAAAGGCTTAAAGGTTTATAACTATAATCCTGAAAAAGCCAAAGAATTACTACTAAAAGCTGGATTTCAATATAATGAAAAAAATCTCTTAGTAGATGATCAAGGTAATGAGGTTAGATTTGCCTTACTCACTAATGCGGGTAATAAAATTCGGGAGTCAATGGGTTCGCAAATTAAACAGGATTTAAGTAAAATTGGTATTCAAGTAGATTTTACACCATTGGCTTGGAATACTTTTATAGATAAACTTTCTAACACTTTAGATTGGGATGCTTGTTTAATAGGTTTGACAGGGGGGTTAGAACCAAATGATGGTGCTAATGTGTGGTCTCCTGAAGGGGGACTACATATGTTTAATCAAAAACCACAAGCTGGACAAAAACCGATTGAAGGTTGGGAAGTTGCTGACTGGGAAAAGAAAATTAATGAACTTTATATTCAAGGCGCACAGGAGTTTGATGAGGCTAAATTGAAGGAAATTTATGGCGAAAGTCAACAATTAACACAGGAGTATTTACCTTTCATTTACTTGGTTAATTCCTATTCTCTATCAGCAATCAGAAATCGGTTTCAAGGTATCCAATATTCTGCTCTTGGTGGTGCTTTTTGGAATATTCATGAAATTAAAGTTACGAAATAGGGAAATGGATATTACCTGAGTTCGGTGTTAGGAGTTCGGAGTTTCTCCTTCGGAGACGCTACGCGAACAGAGTTATAATTTTTTCAACGAGATCATAAGGGTTTGAGACTCATATTTGGGGCAGTTTTCCAAAAATTATCTTATGTCGAACTCAGGTGATATTGGCACATATTCTTCTGGGAAGTTAGGAATTTTTATAGCGGTTATCGGTTAAGTGAGATACAAAAACCCCACCCTCAAACCCCTCCCCGCTCTTCGAGAGGGGGCTATGATGTAGCGACTACAAAAGTTGGAGAACTTTTTTATGTGTTGTCCGTCAGTTTGACGTTAAATGCAGGTGTTTCTACTATGTGAATGGTGGTGGAAGCAATGCTTATACTTCCGTTTGTGTTGTCGAATTCGTCAAGAATTCGGCTAAAGATGACATCTTTTTTACCTCGACGTTGTTTGTAGTCCACTACATAACGCAGGGTAAATTCTAGCCAGTTGTCGTTAGCTGCTAGGGTGACAGCAGGTTCGATTCTGGCATCTTCAATTAAATATTTGTGTACCATATGTTGCCATTGTACCTGTGCTTGAGGCATATATTCCCCGACAACTTCGTTAGCTACCTGTTGCAGGATTTCTCTGGTTAAAGAGCGATCGCTCCCGTATTTTACTGGTACAGTAATTTCATCCCAGACAAAGGGAAAATCTGCTGAATAATTAAATACGGGTTCTTTAAACACAAAACTATTAGCAATTCTGACAATTCTGCCATTATAAAGATCAGCTTTTACCCAAGCGCCGCACTCCATTAAAGTAGTCCGTAAAATACTAATATCTATAACATCTCCCATTATCCCACCCAGTAATACTCTATCTCCTGGTTTGTAAAATTGACCGAAGGAAATAGCTACCCAACCAGCAAAACTCCCAATTACTTCTTGTAATGCAAAGGCGACACCAGCACCAATTACCCCAAAAATTACTGTTAGTTTTCCCAGGCTATCACTAAATATCAAAACAATTAATAAAGCCATAATTGCATAACCAACAAAGGTAATGCCTTTGCGGATACGATAGCGTAAATCACTGTCTTGAACCTGACGCGGTAAAACTTGAGATAAAATTCGGAAAATAATGGCAACTATAATAATCCCTGAAGTTACTTCAATCAATTTGATAACTATAGCATCATCTAATAATTTTTGAATTGTCTTTAAAGCATTTTCCACAATTTAATCCTTATTAAATAAACGGTTAATTTACATTCATAAATTTGGTGTATTTTTACTGTTATCAGGGTTGAAAAGGTTATTTAAAGAAGATAGCCGAAATCCTGGTGCTTTGTAATCTTCAGACAGATAGTTTTCTGGTATGGTGGTTTGATTACCGTCTCTGACCGCAGAATAATGAGGAGAAAGAATTTCAATCCCTGCTTCACTACATTTATCCTGAATATTTTGATGGAGATCTGAATAAATGTTCGCCATTAGCATGGGTTTATTACTATAAGCATTTAATTCATAACTAACATAGAAATCATCTAAACTAGTTTGCAAAACAAAGGGAATAGGTTCAGTTAGTATATTATTTGTCGCTATTGCTGCATCAATTAAAACTTGATGAACTTTTCGCCAAGGCACATCATACCCAAGTGTGATTGTTGTATGTAATATTAGATAATAATTAGGGTCTTGAGATAGGGCTGTATAGTTGATAATTTGGCTAGTTAATACAGTTCCATTAGGAATAGTAATAATGACATTTTTGATGGTACGAATGCGCGTAACTAGCAGGGTTTTTTCTACTATATCACCTATAGCTTCACCAATTTTAATGCGATCACCCATTTGGAAAGCACGGGTATAAATAAGAATAGTCCCCGCGACAACATTAGCTACAACAGCCGTTGAACCCAAGGAAAACAAAATCCCTAAAAATACTGATATACCTTGAAATGCTGGTGAACCAAATCCTGGTAAATAAGGAAATGCTAACACTAAGGCTAAAGCCACTATAATTAAGAATACCAGTTTATAGGTTGGCTCTGCCCAATCATTATAAAAGCCGGGAACAGATATAGTTCCATTACCTAATTCTGTGAAAAGATAGCGAATAAATTTAAGACTATAGTAACTGATAAAAATAATTAATGCTAATGCAAATATATTGGGTAAATAATCTGCAAATGCTAACCAACTTTTATAAATTGCTGCTAGAAAATAACTAATAAGTCTAGAACTTATTTGTTTTGTCCAAGGAAAAAAACTCAAAACCAAAGAAATGTAAATATAGAAAATACTAATTATTAGAATTGTGCGGATAATTTTAACTAGCCTAGTCACAATATTACTGACTCTAGCTGCGGGTAAAAGTTCTATATTTTGAATTCTTAACTCAGGGATTCTAATTCCTGTCCAATTTTGTAATCTAGTAATAATTCTGGGATAAACTTGATTAAATACTTTTAAAAGTATTAATAAAACAAGGGTTGAAATAAAACTATAAATTATTCCTTTTAAAATATTGCCTAGGCTACGTTCTTTTCGATATTGGATAATAGTATTTTTAACTATTTCTAAATATTCCTTGCCTAATATTTGTCTGGTTTGATTTGCAGCTTTAGCATCTTTATCTGTGAGTGTAAGTAACAGTTTATCCCCTACAACAATATTAGTGATATCCGCATTCTCTATAACTTGTAGATTCTCTAGGGATGTTGATGGATCATTAGCAATTTTTTCTAGTCTATTGCTTACGGCTTCCGCTCTCTCTTGGGGAGAAAATGAACCCACATTCTTTTGAATTACAAATAGTGTGGTATCTCCTAACAATACAGGAGTTCCATCTATTTTATTCACAACGTCAGAATTTTGAGCAACAGGTGTGTCTCGATCTGGAACAGTTACAGTTTTATCTTGAGAGTAAGCTATAGATATGTTTATCATAAAAATAAAACATATTAGGCTAATCATAAACTTATGAAAAATATTTATATCCTTTGTTTTATTAATGTGTTTTTTCATGATTTGATTAAATTTATGGCTCTTCGTCAAGCCATGCTTGGTATAGTATCATAGATGTTAAAAATATAATCAGCCTAGAATAGATTTATAATTCATTTTTAATTCAAAATTGCAGTGACACAACCAGAAAATTTGCGATCGCTCTTAGAAGCCGTCGCCAATGGTAAAATAACCCCAGATATAGCCTTCGACTCCCTCAAAGACTTAGCCTATCAATCCGTAGGTGAGTTTGCTAAAATAGATCACCATCGTCAATTAAGAACTGGTTTCCCGGAAGTCATTTGGGGACCTGGTAAAACACCAGAACAAATTGCTCAAATCATGGAAGTCATGCGCCACCGTACTTCCGTCGTCATGGCTACCCGCATTGAACCACAAGTATATTCCGCATTACAACCAAAAGTTAGAGGTATCCAATACTACGAACAAGCCCGAATTTGTGCCATTGTTCCTCCTGTAATTGAAGTCAGATTTCCCGGTAAAATCGGCATTCTTTCCGCTGGTACTGCCGATTTAGCCGTTGCTGAAGAAGCCGCTGTCACTGCGGAACTTTCGGGTTTTTATGTACAGCGCCTCTGGGATGTAGGTGTGGCGGGAATTCATCGGTTATTAAGCAACCGTCATGTATTAGAATCAGCATCGGTATTAATCGTTGTCGCGGGCATGGAAGGGGCTTTGCCCAGTGTTGTAGCGGGTTTGGCAGATTGTCCCGTAATCGCTGTTCCTACCAGTATTGGTTATGGTGCAAGCTTTTCCGGTTTAGCACCTCTATTGACAATGCTTAACTCTTGTGCCGCTGGTATAGGTGTAGTTAATATAGATAATGGCTTTGGTGCAGCAGTCTTAGCTGGGCAAATTTTACGAACTTCAGAAAAATTACGTTTGGCGGCAGAAACATAGTAAAGTATGAAAGTAAAGATTGCGTATAATTGCGGTGGCTTTTGATTTGATTAGTTACTTCAACTCTTAATAATAGGTGATAAACCTTTTGGTGAAAGAATTATGGAACATTTGAATGATTCACTATTGCCACTGCTAGGAAATTTACACGAACATATTACTCTTCTGGCTGATATTGGTAATGTTAGAGACCCAGACCTTTTAGGTCAAGTACAAGCCTCTTGGAATCACTTTGTCAAAACTGGGCAAATTTGGGCATTGTTGATTGGTATAATTGTTGGTTACCTGTTCAAAGGTTTTACTAGTTACGGTTAAAGTGATTTTAGATTTTAGATTTTAGATTTTGGATTAGTTATTTAGATAATGTAAGTTGCCAGTTAGGTAAATTGTCAGAATCAGGTGGTTATCGAGGGAAGTCGAGATAATATCCAGGATTAAAGGATTAACAGGATGAAACCAGAGCTTTTATTACCTATTACCAATTACCCATTACCAGCCTCAACGAGATAACTAGCAACTTGAGTTAGATACTGAAGACCTTGTAATTTCGCTTATGAAACAACAAGATTTTTAACTCACATCCGGCGTATGATTCAAAATCTAATATCTACAAATTTCTTCCTCTCCCTTCAGATTTATGACCGAAAAACAAACTTGGAGTCAGCGGTTTGAATCCGCGCTACATCCAGCGATCGCTCGTTTTAATGCTAGTATCAGTTTTGACATTGAACTTATCGAATATGATATTACAGGTTCTCAAGCCCATGCCAAAATGTTGGCTCATACAGGTATAATTTCCCACGAAGAAGGGGAAGCACTGTTTAACGGTTTAGAACAAGTTCGTCAAGAATATCGTCAAGGGCAATTCCAACCCGGTGTTGATGCCGAAGATGTCCATTTTGCCGTAGAAAAGCGCCTCACGGAAATTGTCGGAGATGTAGGTAAAAAACTCCACACAGCCCGTTCTCGCAATGACCAAGTAGGTACAGACACTCGATTATACCTCCGTGATCAAATTCAACAAATCCGCCAACAATTACGGGATTGGCAAACAGTCTTAGTTGATATAGCCGAAAAAAATGTTGAAACATTGATTCCTGGTTATACCCACCTGCAACGCGCCCAACCAGTGAGTTTAGCCCACCATTTACTGGCATACTTTCAAATGGCACAACGGGACTGGGAACGCTTAGAAGACGTTTACAGCCGAGTGAATATCTCCCCCTTGGGTTGTGGTGCTTTAGCGGGAACAACTTTCCCCATTGACCGCCACTATACAGCCAATTTATTACATTTTGACAATGTTTATGCTAACAGCTTGGACGGAGTGAGCGATCGGGACTTCGCCATAGAATTTCTCTGTGCTGCTAGTATTATTATGGTTCACCTCAGCCGTCTTTCCGAAGAAATAATCCTGTGGGCATCAGAAGAATTTCGCTTCATCACCCTCAAAGATAGCTGTGCCACAGGTTCTAGCATTATGCCCCAAAAGAAAAACCCCGACGTACCTGAATTAGTGCGCGGCAAAACCGGGCGAGTATTTGGTCATCTGCAAGCCATGTTAGTAATTATGAAAGGTTTACCCCTGGCTTATAACAAAGATCTCCAGGAAGACAAAGAAGGCATATTTGACAGTGTAAACACAGTCAAAGCCTGTTTAGAAGCAATGACAATTTTACTGCAAGAAGGTTTAGAATTTCGTCACCAACGATTAGCAACAGCAGTTACAGAAGACTTTGCTAACGCTACCGATGTTGCAGATTATCTCGCCGCCAGGGGTGTACCCTTCCGCGAAGCTTATAACATTGTCGGCAAAGTCGTCAAAACCAGTATTGCCGCTGGTAAACTGCTCAAAGATTTGCATCTAGAAGAATGGCAAGAAATCCATCCCGCATTTGCCGCCGACATTTATGAAGCCATAACCCCACGTCAAGTGGTTGCAGCCCGCAACAGCTATGGAGGTACAGGCTTTCTCCAAGTTAGACAAGCCCTTATCAACGCCCGGACTCAACTCAGTGTGAAATAAAGGGAACAGGGAACAGGGAACAGGGAACAGGGAACAGGGAACAGGGGAGAAATTTCATTCTTTCTTCCAACTGACAACTGACCACTAACACAAGTAAGGGTGTACTGGTGTACACCCTAAAAATTCAAAATATGAAAGAGTCAAATTTAACCAGCTACATTAATCAGCAGCATCCATTGCTGCTGCTCCTGTTCCTTCTTCCTCTTCACTCTTGGGCGGTCTTTGTTGGAATCTTCTGCCCATTCTACCTGTGGTGGTCCGTTTACGAAACTTTCTGGCGTAGGCCTGGTTTCGTAGCGCCTTTTCTTTTTTCGGGTTACGGCGCTTTGCCATATTCACCTCATTAATAAACAACAAAAAATTGGCATCTAGGCATTACTTAGGCCATATTAGCTACC
Organism: Aphanizomenon sp. UHCC 0183; assembly: GCF_009712065.1. Classification (NCBI taxonomy): domain Bacteria; kingdom Bacillati; phylum Cyanobacteriota; class Cyanophyceae; order Nostocales; family Aphanizomenonaceae; genus Aphanizomenon; species Aphanizomenon sp. UHCC 0183. The sequence goes on from NZ_VILC01000013.1 coordinate 42,763, forward strand.
GATATTATTGATATACTTTTTTAGCCTAGTGCAGCAATCAATACACTTTAAATAGCATACCATTATATCGCACTAAAAAGTCTAATGTCAACCAGAATTTAGGTTGGTAATTGGTATTGGTCATGAACTTCTGTGATTTTCTGAATTCAATTCAATTTACAATAGGTAGCTCGATTTAATTATACACAAACGAGGCTTGTATAAGCGAAAATTAGTAAGCACAATCTATATTTATACAGGGGTGAATAAACCTAGAACTGAGATATATCAAGAGTTTGAAGGTAAAAAAGGTGAAAGAAGTGCAAGGAATAAGGGTTGAAATTAGCAAAAGCCTATCACTTTACCAGATTTAATACTATTCTTCTCTTCTTCTAATTCTTCCTCCTGACTCCTGACTCCTAGCCCATGACTTACGTCACGCTGCGCTATCACAGACAACTTTTTCAGCAAGCCCTATATAGACACACAATTCCATTCTGCGGGCATTTTACGGCGGAAAGCGTTAAGAATCGCCGTTTCTATCCTTGGACTTGAGACTTTTCAGCAATTTACTAAATATTCAGATTAAATCAGAGAGAAATATCAATATTAGTTTTTACCCAATCAGCAAAATCTACAACTGTCATTTCTTCAGTTAAAAATAGCTGATTTTTATCATCTCGATGTAAGTGAGGAATATATTCATTCGCGTATTCTTTACCAATACGACCATATTTTAGGCGAATGGCTCGAGGATCTGGGCTATTATCAAAACCTGCTTCAACCCAATCACCTCGCAAAACATAATATCTATATTTTCTCAGTTCATCACTGAACAATTCTGTAATCAAAATCCGATATTCTCCATACTGTCCTTCTAAACGCAGGATGGCGCGTTTTGGAGTTGTGTCTATTATATAATTAACCTGCTGAAAATTAACTTTAGCGATTTTTACTATGTCAGTAAAATAGTCTGTAATTTTTGTATCCAATCTTCAACTCCTTGATGACAAAATTCCCAATCAGCTAAATCAATTTCCCATGTTTTACTGACTAAATTTTCTACTTGTTTGATAAAGTCTTCATCTTCATATATTTGCTGACAAAAAGTAGAATAATCTAGCTGATATTTTTCTTGATACTTAATATCTCGTTGACGAAGTTCAGCAATTTTTAAGGCTATCTTATCAAGAGTATATTGTTTAAGAGCCAAATCCATTGATTCTTGTAAATCTCCTAGTGCAGATAAAACTTCAATGTATTCATCTTTAATTGATACTGTCACCATGATTTTTACCTCTTGATAATTACGACATAAACTTACCCGTTGCCAAATAAGTTGTTAGCATTTGTTAGCTTTTTTTGTATTGGTTTTATATAACTAACTTACTACCAAAATCACCGTAACGATGCCTACTAGCAAGGCATCGCGGATTTTAGATTTGCGATTGATCTGTAATCTAAAATCTAAAATCCAACCAGCGATTTAATGGTTTACCGCTGCTGCTTCTCGTGCTGCTGCGGCTTGATCTGGATGAATACCCAAGCGTGTTAGGTTAATTCGACCCTTATTGTCAATTTCTCGCACTTTGACAATCACCTCATCACCAACAGCTACCTCATCTTCAACCTTACCAACGCGATAGTCAGCGAGTTGAGAAATGTGAATCATGCCTTCTTTACCGGGCAAGAACTCCACAAAAGCGCCAATGGGTATAACCCGTGTCACACGACCGATGTAAACATCCCCTTCATGGAGTTTACGAGTCATGCCCTGAACGATATTCCGCGCTCTCTTAGCTCGGTTTTCATCAACTGCGGAAATGGTGACAGTACCATCATCTTGGATGTCAATCTTTGCACCTGTTTCTTCAGTGATACCCTTAATGGTTTTACCACCAGGTCCAATCACCAGACCAATCATGTCAGGATCAATCTTAATTGTTAACAGACGTGGGGCAAAGGGTGAAGTTTCTTCCCTGGGGGTGTCAATAGTCTGGAGCATTTTTTCCAGAATGTGTAACCGGGCAGGTTTGGCTTGGTTGACAGCTTGGGCAATTACTTCTAAAGACAAACCAGATATTTTCATATCCATTTGCAAAGCTGTAATTCCAGTATCTGTACCAGCAACTTTGAAGTCCATGTCACCCAAAAAGTCTTCAATGCCCTGGATATCGGTGAGGATTCGTACTTCGTCCCCTTCCTTAATCAAGCCCATTGCCGCACCGCTCACAGGTTTGGTAATGGGTACACCTGCATCCATGAGGGATAAACTGGAACCACAAACTGAACCCATTGAAGTTGAACCGTTGGAAGAAAGCACTTCCGAAACTACGCGAATTACGTAGGGGAACTTGTCTTTTGGCGGTAATACAGGTAATAATGCCCGTTCTGCTAATGCACCATGTCCGATTTCCCGTCTACCAGGGGCGCGTAATGGTTTGGTTTCGCCGACGGAGAAGGGAGGGAAGTTATAGTGATGCAGGTAACGTTTAGTTTGTTCTAGTTGCAAGTCGTCGTTCAGATTTTGGGCATCTCCAGGAGTACCAAGGGTACACATTGATAGCACCTGAGTCAGTCCCCGGTTAAATAAACCGCTACCATGTACTCTTTTGGGTATAATCCCAACTCGACAAGAGATAGGACGAACTTCATCAAGCTTACGACCATCAACGCGCACGTTATCTTCGACAATTTGACGACGCATGAAGTATTTGGTAATGCTCTTGAAGGTATTACCAAGGGCTTTGGAGTCGGCTGTGGCAGCGATGCGAATGGGGTCTTCTTCTGGTAAGGCTTTGATTTCAGCAGAGATATTATCTTTTACTGCATCTAAAGCAATATCACGATCAGTTTTAGTTAACTCAAATTGCGCCAAGATTTTTTTGATCTCATCACTAGCGCGATCGCGGATATAGTTTTCTAATGTCTTATCTACTTCTGGTGGGGCTTCTTGCACAAGTTTTAGACCTAGTTCATCCAGCAAATCTAACTGAGCTTGAATTAAATCCCGAACCGCTTCGTAGCCAAAATCAATCGCTTCAATAATATCTCGCTCTGGCAATTGATTTGCACCCGCTTCCACCATGATTACCCCATCTGGAGAACCGGCAACGATTAAATCCAAATCTCCCGCTTCAATTTCTGCATAGGTAGGGTTAATAATAAAATCATCACCAACCAAGCCTACTCGCACTGCGGCCATTGGTCCATTAAAAGGAATTTGGGCAATGAGAGTAGCAATTGAAGCGCCTGTGACTGCTAACACATCAGGGGGGACTTGCTCATCCATTGACATAGTTATTGCCACAACTTGCAAATCATCCCGCAACCATGAGGGGAATAAAGGACGAAGTGGACGGTCAATCAGACGACTGGCAAGAATTGCCTTTTCCGGTGGACGACCTTCCCGGCGCATAATCCCCCCTGGAATTCTTCCTGCTGCGTACAATCTTTCTTCGTAATCTACGGTCAGTGGCAAAAAATCAATGCCTTCCCGCGCTGCTGACCTTGTAGCCGTTACTAAAACAGTTGTATCTCCTGATTGTATCAAAACCGACCCACCTGCTTGGGGGGCTAGTAGGCCAACCGTCAGTCGAATATCCCGTCCATCAAAGGATATTGACTTTTCAAATTCTGCCATTCAGTTTTTTTTCCTTCTCTTACGCGATTCTCACTCTGTGGCAATCCTAACATTTATGCAGTCTAGACGGCTTCTGTAATGAACAAACATAAAACAAAATTTTCTCATTTAGCCGTACAACAGGCTTCATATCTGGGTTTGTGATCTCAGTTCTATTTTTGAGAACGATTTAATAATAGTTCATCATTCAATTAAACCGCAAATAACAGTATGATATTTACCTTGTCATTAAAAAGCACAGGAGCAAAAACGCAAAGCAATCCGTATAAATTCTACAAGAGGAACGCGGTAGCGTTGGGAGCTTCGCGTCTTTAGACCGGAGAGTGTCAATTCATCCCCCAAATATCACTTCTAACTCAAGGAGAGCGATATTTATACCCAACACGGCTTAATTATTTGATTCTCCGTGTAGGGGTAAAGCAAAAGCTTAATGGTGTCAACTTAAGCTCAAATCCCTACCACACCTCGTTCCTAGTCTCTGACTAGGAATGCAGTTGATGAGGCTCTGCCTCTAATATCATTGAAGGCAGAGCCTTCTAGAATTCATTCCCAGTCAGAGACTGGGAATGAGATGAATTGAGTTCTTTGCGGGATAGATGTTTTACGTTAAGTTGACACCAATGAATGGGTACTTATTCAGCAAACCCTATGTATGAATTTAGACTTTTCAAACAACCTCTAAATAAATAAACTAGGAGACACTTTAAAATATTCTCCCAAGGCTTTTGCTTGTGCTTTACTAATTGAACGTTTACCGTTGACAACCTCTGAAACCACACCGCTGCTAGAACCAAGAATACGTACTAAGTCAGCTTGACGAATTCCACTAGATTCCATGATATGTAGCAATATTTCATGAGGTGTAGATTCATCCATTGGATAATGTTCTTCCTCATAATCTTCAATTAGTCTGACAAGCAATTTGTGTAAAGCTCGCTCCTCTGGACTACGATTTTTTTTAAAAGTTAGATATTCTGCAACTTTTAACAACCGTTCATAGTCTTCCTCTGTTTCAATTACTTTAGGAGCGATTTCTGCTAGTAATTGACTATAAGTATTTCGGTCAAAAGTAAGGGTCATTTTTCCATTTATTTTTACTATATTCGGCGTGAGTTAGCAAGTATTTGTAGTACACCGTTTGATCTTCATAATCCATTCCTACAATTAAACGATAATCATTACCTTTGATATTAAAAACAGTAAAATTACCAACTGCCTCAGCATCTCGGTAAAATTTCTGAACATCATTTAAACTTTGCCATTCTGATTTTTTAACTGTTTGATGCCAATCTTCTATTTGTTTCCTGATATCAGGGTACTTTGCTGCTTCTTCGCGGAGGGTGCGAATGTGAATTAAGTGCATAATATATTTTGGATTTGAAATAATAGTGGTTGGTGTACATAGCTTAATTCCTTGTTTGTGCTTGGGTATTCTTGTGTTTGTGCTTAGTTATTCTTGTGTTTGTGCTTAGTTATTCTTGTGTTTGTGCTTAGTTATTTTTGTGTTTGTGCTTGCCACCTGCCCTATTCTCTCAAAATGAGAGTAAGTTGTCAAGCCCTAACTTAGAGTTTATGCAAAATCTCTCTAAAACCCTCTTTCCTTCGAGTCCTTCGTTCCTTCGTGGTTCATTTTTCATTTCTCTGTAATTAAAAACTCCACAAAGATAAAAAATCCTTGAGGAGATTGAGAGAGTATTAACAGCTTTTACCGAGCCATAAAGAATTAAGCCATAACGCACCAAATAGTAAATTTACTAATTATCTGGAAGTTGTTTTTTCAAAGCATCTAATAAAGCCCAACGGCTATCAATAGGTGGTTCAGAAACAGCAGTATTTAGAATACCTGGACAATTAAGGTTACATAATTGACGCTGAGGTAACGCTAAACACATTTGCTGATAGAGCCATTCACTGGGATCAAAATGACCATCAGGTGCTAAAGTTTCCAGTAAATCTTCGACAGCAACTTCCATTTCTAAAGGCAAATCTTCCGTTTGATTAGCAGTTTCATCTAACCAAATGACTTCCTGAGTATTCAGAACCAAACGATGGTTATACTGCTGCAAACAGCGGTTGCAAGTACAGGTAACAATTGTTTCTGCCTGAGATGAAACTTCTAAATAATTACCCTGGTGTTTAACCTGGATAACTCCGCGAACGGGTGTCAATGTTTCTAGTCCAGGCAGAAACTCTTGAACTTGAATTTCCTCTGTCCGCTCCGGGGCTTTAGATAGCTGCGGAATAAAAATAGCGTCCATAGGATTTGTGAAATACCATCAAAATTGATCATTGGTAATGGGTAATGGGTAATGGGTAATTGGTAACTGGTAATTGGTAATATTTTTGTCTGTTCCTTGTTTCCTGTTCCCTGTTCCCCGTTCCCTATTACCTAATTATGGTGTGACTGCTTGACGAACAACTAAATGACGATGAGGTTCTTTGCCGCGACTGAAGGTTTCTAAATCCGAAAATTCCTGCAATAAAGTGTGGATTTGTCGGCGTTCTGAGGAACTGAGAGATTGAAGTTCTACCTCTCTTCCAGAAAAACGGACTTCTGCGGCAGCAGTTTCAGCTAAAGTGCGGATTTCGGCTTCTCGTCTTACCCGATAACCATTCAATTCAATTGTGTAAGCTGTCTGATTTTCTTCTGGTTGATTTAAGTTGAGAACGGAATTTGCTAGATACTGAATACTATCTAGCACCGAACCACCAGCACCAATTAAAATCCTAATTTGTTCTGATGTTAAGTTGGTTTGATCTATTGTTAACCAGTAGCTTTCTCCTGTTGGTGTATCTTGTCCTGAAGATGGCTTAGGTTCTAAATTAGCCCATACTTGAGTAGATACACCAGTTAAAAGTAGCAAATTTTGTAGCCATTGTTCACTACTCTGCATAGAAATGTCGCTCATAATCAACCGGTAGCCTTTTTCTTAGAACTTTTGGGTTCAAATGGCAACGCTTTTACTTCGATGGTTTGGGCTTCTTTTTCTTGTGAATCTACGATTTTCTGAATTTCTTCTGGTAGAGGTTCACGGGAGAGGATATATGTTTGGATAGTTTGGAAAACGTTACCAATTACCATATACATAAGTACCCCAGCCGGCAGAGGAAAGAATAGGAACATCCCAGAAAAGATGACAGGGGTAATTTTATTGACTGTATCTTGCTGAGGGTTGCCACCGCTGGAATTTTGCCCAGACAGCATTTGGCTGACATAAAGGCTGATACCAAAGAAGACAATCATCGCCACAATATCCCAATGGACTGTGTTATCGGGATCAATAGCACCTACTCGACCCAAAGCATCAATAAAGAGAAATCCTTTTTCTGCTGCTAGTCCGGGAATTGTGCCTTGAATGGTCACGTCTCCGGGTTCTAGAGCCTCTACATTGCCTTCGGCATCAATTTTCACCCTCTCTGCGCCTTTGGTGACTTTCCAGGTGGGTGTTAACTGAGCTTCTGGGTGTTCCTTGAGAAGCAAATCAAATGGTTTGCCTTCTACGGTTTGATATTGAATCTTAGTTTTTTCTCCCACTGTTAACTTATCGCCTCCCGGTAAGATCGCAGAAATGGGAGTGTGATCACCGTCAGCAATGTAGATATTTTGTGGAGGAGTGGCAAATGCTTGGGGTTGAATGCGCTCAATCTCTTCTTGGGGGAAGATTTGCAGGTTAACGGAATAGTTAACACCAGAAAAAGGCGAACCCCGCAAAGTTGCAAACAGTGCTAGTAATACTGGCATTTGCAACAGTAAAGGTAGACATCCTGCTAAGGGATTACCAAATTCACTTTGGACCTTGAGCATTTCCTCTTGTTGCTTTTGCTGATCATCTTTATAGCGTTCTTTAATTTCTGCCATACGCTTTTGCATCACAGGTTGCACAACTCGCATCCGCCGCATACTGCGGATAGAGCCAGCACTCAGGGGATAGAGTGCAAAGCGGATAATCAATGTTAAGGCTACTATCGCCAACCCATAGCTAGGGACAAAACCATAGAAAAGGTCTATGATTGGCAACATCACGTTGTTCGAGAGAAACCCGATACCAAAATCCATTATTCTGAATTCAACCTGCGGTACTTTGACACTCCCACCCCGGTTGGGAGTGGGATACTCAGTTGATCCTATCCTCTGACTAGAGGCGGTTCTCTTCCAAGCTTTTGCTCTATATTGTAGAGGTTTTTGTTAAGCATTGCTGCGACTATCCACAAGCTATGGAAGTTAAGGATAGCCGCACATGATCTAAAAATGTGAATGTTAACGCTCTGGAAAAATGACCGGGAATTTTAGATTTTAGATTTTAGATTCAAAAAATTTGGTACAAGCCCTGTCCTGAAGGATGGAAAAATACTCGCTGCGCTGCGTACGCTTCGCTAACGTAAATCCCAAATCCAAAATTTTCCAGCTATACACTTTAGGGTGAACTCAATCCAAAATCTAAAATACTCGCTGCGCTGCGTACGCTTCGCTAACGTAAATCCAAAATCAAGTGACTCATTTAGGATTGCTATATTGGGGATTTTTAGCAGCAATTTTTTCATTAATGTAGTCATAGACTCCCCGAAAATTGGGAACAGCCCGCATTTCGATGAGAGTACCATTTTTGAGGGTAACTGCCATATCTCCCCATAGACCGATGGCACGGGGAACTTTGACGACTTTCACCACTTCTGAATAAATTACATCATAGCGATCGCGTCCCATCCAACCACCAGTTACACATATCCTTCGATCTGTGATGCGGAAGCGTAGCCACACTGCTCTGACTATTGCTCCCACAGCTAAGGGTATACCCACCACTGTTAGCCCAATGAGCAGGTTGAAAATCAAATCCCCAATGTGGGGACCACCCTCATAATAAACTTCTTCACGAATACCCATTTAATACCTCAGTTTGTGCCAACAACTGCTCTAATTCTTGCAGAAATTTCTGGGTTTCGCACTCAGATCCTGTTGTTGTTGGTTTCACAATTAATACTAGCCGCCATCCTGGGAGTAATTTAGGCAATAGTTGATGTAATGCTGCTGTTATTTGCCTTTTGATTTTGTTGCGAACAACGGCGCGTTTACTGACTTTTGTACTAATGGCAATACCAATTTTTGTGCTAGGGGGGGCAGTATCCAAAGAAGGTTCTGTCGCAAGAGTAGGTTTTAAAGCTCTCAGTGTGAAATGAGAACTATGTCGCCGAATTCCTTCTCGGAAAACTGCCTGAAAATCCTGACGGGATTTGAGCCGATATGCTTTGGGCAAAGCCACAACAGTTCTTAATTGCTGAATTTTATTACCCTAAACGCTCAGACGATGCCGCCCTTTTCTTCTTCTGGCACTAATCACGTTTCTGCCGTCTGGTGTTCGCATTCTGGCGCGGAATCCAGATGTTCTTTTTCTCTTACGGCAAGTGCCGCCCAGTGTTCTTTGCATACGGTTCTCCTCTTAGGCGATTTTCATAAAAAGTCACAATCTGATATTTTACCACTTTACAGGCAATAAAAACATATTTCTGGATGGAGTTGTCAGTTGTCAGTTGTCAGTTGCCCCTTGCCTTTTTAGTTAATACTGATAATCCACGTACCAAGATAACGCAGTAATGGGACATCACCGGGGGAAAGAACTTGACATTTGAAATAGTAAACTCCCCCAAAAGCTGGATTCTGTACATTGGATAAGACTAACTCGACCTTGCGACCGGCGGGAACTGGTTCTTCAGGAAATATTTGAATCACACCACCTTCTTTATCCCATTTGACTTCAGATAGGGGGACTTTTTTACCTTTAACTATGACTTCAACACTTTTGGGATCGAAAGTTCCCTTGTAATAATCAGGATAAGTAATGGTAAATTGAGCTACTGCTAGTTTCATTTGTTTGGCAGGAACTCTGAGTATATAACGATCTGTGTTGCTGGTTTGTCCGCCAAAATCTAACCGAAAGGGTAACTGATTTTCACTTTTGACCCCACTAAAAAGTGTTAAACCATTCTGGGCTAAAGTTATCGCTGGTAAACCCGCTAATAAGCAGCTAGTCACGGCTAAGGCAGAAAGTAGGCGTTTCATAAATTAGGTTTCCTCTAGTTGGTAGTTTGTAACGAAGTATCAGTATTTGTAACTAAACTTTACTACTATATGTTTGACAATTGACGTTGGTGAAAGATAAAAGTGCCTTTTTAGTGAAAACTTCCATTCCTGAAACTAAGATTATAGGACTTACGCGCAGTACCAACCTGCGATGAGACGAATAAACGAAATTGTGTTGTTTTTGGCTTTGGGAATAAATTATTGAGTAGGTGTTTATCGAGTTTGACGCGGCCAACAAGAGATAAAATCTAGATTACATAGTTTTGTATTGCTAAAGGATAATTTTTATTGCTAATTATAAATATTTTAGTACACAAGTATATTTTAAATAAATAAAACTTTCAGGGTGAGATCTTTTCCAAATATAAAATAATCTGAAGAACAATATACAAAATGTAGATATCGGCATAGGATGTGCGATAACTAATTCTACTTATAGCTATTTTGCCAGGATGATATTTGCATATTGTCAAGTTGAGATTGTGAATAAAGCCCAAGGATAGGAAAAACAAAAAGGTTGAAAGTTCTATCTACAAAGGTAATTCATGGTTAATCATCCCGACAGCTTAATTAATAGTCAAGGGATTTATTTCTAGGAGATTTCATGAAAATAGCAGTTGCGAAAGAAATAGAAGTTTGTGAACGGCGTGTAGCTTTAATTCCTGACACCGTAGCTAAATTAGTCAAACAAGGTTTAGAAGTTTGGGTAGAAGCTGGTGCGGGAGAAAAAGCATTTTTCAGTGATGCTGACTATGAAGCCGCAGGGGCAAAAATTAGCCATGATTCTGCTCAATTATGGAGTGAAGCAGATATTTTACTCAAAGTTAGCCCACCCCAAACTAGAGAAGATGGCCGGACAGAAATTGAATTACTTAAATCTGGTTCTGTATTAATTAGCTTCCTTAATCCTCTGGGAAATCCCGTAATTGCCCAACAATTGGCAAATCGGCAAATTACAGCTTTGAGTATGGAATTAATCCCCCGTACCACCAGAGCGCAAAGCATGGATGCCTTGTCCTCCCAGGCTTCACTGGCAGGCTATAAAGCCGTATTGATTGCGGCGGCGGCATTACCGAAATACTTCCCCATGTTAACCACTGCGGCGGGGACAATTGCTCCCGCCAAAGTATTTATTATGGGGGCAGGAGTGGCAGGATTGCAAGCGATCGCCACCGCAAGACGACTAGGAGCAGTAGTAGAAGCCTTTGACATCCGCCCAGCCGTTAAAGAAGAAGTCCAAAGCTTAGGGGCGAAATTCGTCGAAGTCAAACTCGAAGAAGAAACCGTTGCAGCCGGTGGTTACGCCAAAGAAATTTCAGAAGACAGTAAAAAGCGTACCCAAGAACTAGTAGCCAGCCACGTCAAAAACTCCGATATTGTCATTACCACCGCCCAAGTACCAGGAAGACAAGCCCCCAGACTGGTGACAGAAGAAATGGTAGCGCAAATGAAACCCGGTTCAGTAATAGTAGACTTAGCCGCAGAACAAGGTGGAAACTGCGCTTGTACAGAAGCAGGTAAAGATATTGTTTGGAACGGTGTAACAATCATTGGACCAATTAATTTACCCTCATCCATGCCAGTACACGCCAGCCAACTGTATGCAAAGAACGTTACTTCATTAATGCAACTGTTGATTAAAGACAAAGCCTTAGAAATCAACTTCGGTGACGATATCGTTGACGCTGCTTGTGTTACTCATGATGGAGAAATTAGAAACCAACGAGTAAAGGACGCTTTGCAAACGGTAGCGGTTTAGTTTACATCAATAAAAATCACGGAATAACGAACCACAGAGGCACAGAGTTCACAGAGAAATACGAGTTTGAGAGAGTTCTTGCGTATCCTATCTTTCCTTTGCGCCTTTGCGCCTTTGCGTGAGCCTTATTCTTTAATCCAAAAATCACATGACACAAGCATTACTTCCGGCTTTATTTGTACTCGTCTTAGCCTCTTTTATTGGCTTTGAAGTGATTAACAAAATTCCCCCGACGTTACACACTCCGTTAATGTCCGGTTCAAACGCCATTTCCGGGATTTCGGTAATTGGTGCAATCCTGGCTGCGGGGGAGAGAAACACGAATTTATCAGTCATTCTCGGTTTAATCGCTGTAATTTTGGCAATGGTGAACGTTGTCGGTGGTTTTTTAGTAACTGACAGAATGCTGCAAATGTTTAAAAAAAAGGAAGTTAAAGCATGAGCGACTTTTTACCAACTGGGATTCAGCTAACTTACTTAGTCGCTGCATCATTATTTATTCTCGGTTTGAAAAAACTCGGTTCTCCCGCTAGTGCAAGAAACGGTAATCTTATCGCTGCGGTGGGAATGCTATTAGCAATTGTCGCCACAATGCTAGATCAGCACGTATTAAATTACGAGATGATTTTGGTAGGCTTGGCTATTGGTTCGGTAATTGGCGCTGTGATTGCTTACAAAGTGCAAATGACGGAAATGCCCCAAATGGTGGGTTTACTCAACGGTTTGGGGGGTGCTTCTTCCGCACTTATCGCTGTGGCTGAATTTTGGCGGTTATTAGATAGTTCTCAACCTATCCCCCTCGATGTCAACATATCTATGTTATTGGATGTGTTAATTGGTGGTGTGACTTTAACGGGTAGTTTTCTCGCTTTTGCCAAATTGCAAGGTTTAATTAGCGGTACACCGATTACCTTTCCTTTGCAACAACCTTTTAACATTCTGCTTTTGGGTTCTTATTTAGCTGGAAGTGCCTATTTAATCATGACACCAGATAGCCTCCCTGTATTTTTAGCTGTGGTGGCTGTTTCCTTGGTGTTGGGTGTCATGTTCGTCCTCCCCATTGGTGGGGGTGATATGCCGGTTGTCATCTCCCTGTTAAACTCCCTCTCTGGTGTGGCTGCGGCTGCGGCTGGGTTTGTGGTGATGAACAATATGTTAATCATCGCCGGTGCTTTGGTGGGGGCTTCTGGTCTTATCCTGACGGAAATTATGTGTAAGGCTATGAACCGTTCTTTGTTCAGTGTCTTATTTAGTGCTTTTGGTTCTGTCTCTACTTCTAGTGGTGGTGCGGCTGCTGGTGCTAGTGATCAACCTGTTCGCAGTATTGATGCGGAAGAAGGGGCGATGATGTTGGGTTATGCCCGTTCTGTGGTGATTGTCCCAGGTTACGGTATGGCGGTTGCTCAAGCACAGCATAGCGTCCGGGAGTTGGCTGATCAATTAGAACGCATGGGTGTGGATGTGAAATATGCGATACATCCGGTGGCGGGGAGAATGCCGGGACACATGAATGTATTATTGGCAGAAGCTAATGTGGCCTATACGCAGTTGTATGATATGGAGGATATTAATCCCCAGTTTGAACAGGCTGATGTGGCGTTGGTGATTGGTGCTAATGATGTGGTCAATCCGGCGGCACGTAGTGATAAGAATAGTCCTATTTATGGGATGCCGATTTTGGAGGTTGATCGCGCAAAGCAAACTATTGTGATTAAGCGCGGTATGAGTGCTGGTTTTGCTGGTGTTGATAATGAGTTGTTTTATAAGGCTAAAACGACGATGTTGTTTGGTAGCGCTAAGGATATGGTGGCTAAGTTGGTTAGTGAGGTGAAGCAACTTTAGGTTATAGTATAGGGGTGTAGTTTATTGCTATGCCCTTACTTTGGAACTTTTGGGTAAGACTATTAAAATACTTGCTACTACTTAAACATCTAGCAAGAAGAACAAATAAAATATAAAAAAGTTGCTGGAGATTTGCTGTTGTATAACTTAATTGTCAGGAGATTAATTTGAGCATAATTCTTTGCACTCAACATAAAGGAGGGGCAGGAAAAACTACACTCGCAGTTCATCTAGCAGGTATTCTTGCAACTCAGCTAAACCGTATTCTTCTAATTGATTGCGACACACAAAGAAATGCTTGGTTCTTTTACTTTGGTAGTAAGGCAAATACACCTTTGGAAATGAAAGACTATAATAACAGATTATCAATAATTTGGAATCCAGAGCGTGAACCAATTAAACGAATTGCGGATTATGAAACTTACGATCATATCATTCTTGATATGAGTACACCTTTACCTGAAACTGTCAAAGTTATAGTTGACAATAACCCTGATCTTGTATTTATACCTGTTAGTAGGCATCCTTGGGCAATTGAAGGTTTATCTGACACTTTACCAGTAATTTCACAATTAGAGGAATTTGCTGGCTTTAGTCCTGAAGTAATTATTGTACCTCTAGGTTCATCTAAACAAACTATCAATAGAAAATTGGAAATTATTTCCAGATTGCCCAGTAGTTATAAGGTTGCCAATCGTATGAAGGATTTAAACAAGGAAGTAGATAAAGCATTAAATGAGAGAGAATTTGTTTGGAATTATCCAGGGTTGGAAAATCTCAATAGTTATTTTGGCTCTCTTCTAAGTTGATTGATTGATTGATAATTTAGCTAGGAGATTCTGATGACACCAAAATTTCAACAAGAAAAACAAGCTATAGAAAATACATCCGTAGATTATCTAATTTCTTCTGGCTTAGATAAGCGTGATTCTGGTCTAAATGAGTCATCTTTAAAAGTTTATCTATCCGAATCTCAAGAAAAGAAGGTTGAAGAATATTGTAAGATATTTGGTGTGTCTGTGCGAACAATGCTAAACTCTTGTATAAACTACATCATTTTTTTATCTGAAAAAAAAGGTGTTGAAGTTAAGGATTTACAATATTATCCTGAAAGTTTAGGGTCTAGTATTCATAAACTTATACTTAATGCTGAAACATTAAACAAACTTAATAAATTAGGTGTGAAAGAGGTAGAAGAAGCAAGCAAATATGCTGTTGCTGGGATTGAAGTTTTATATGACAAGAATTTAAATATTAGTCAAGAAAATGTTTAGTCTTGAGGAAAAATAAAAGTGTATAGCGATCCGACAACCTACTACCTGATAAAAGGTATTCTTGAAGCTGAAAACGATTCTAAGCAGAAGCTTGGACAGAGATTTGCAGATTGTCTTCAACTAACACCAGGTCCAGGAGGATCAGACGACGGTATTGATGGTTCAACTTTCTTTGAAGGTAAAAAAATTCACTTTCAATCTAAATTAAGCAGAAAACCTTTAGATAAAGATGAAGCGCGAAAATATTACTCAGATATCAAATATCATAGAGCAGATGTAAGCATTATGTTGTCTGGAGTTGGGTATAAAGATACATTTACAGATCGCCTTTATGGACATCCAGATATTGGGCTAATTAGGATTCATTTATTAACGCTACAGGATTTATTTGAAAAAACGGAAGCGTTTTACAATGCTTTGAAAGACCTTCCACCTCTTGAAAAACTAGAAGGTATTGTAAAATCATAGGATAAGACTACTATGTTGTTTGGTAGTGCTAAGGATATGGTGGCTAAGTTGGTTAGTGAGGTGAAGCAACTTTAGGTTAATTTTAGGGGTGTAGTTTGTTGACTATGCCCTTTTTTCTCACGCAGAGGCGCAGAGACACAGAGAGGTTTGTTTAGCGCAAAGACGCTAAGGAGCAAAGGCGCAAAGATGAAGAGAGTTTATTTACTTTAATTTGGATAATTTACAGCGATTTCCAATCATATAAGGTACATCTTAGCCCCCTCATCGCTTGCGGGGAGGGGGTTGGGGGTGGGGTTCTTGTTCCGGGTTTGATGACAATTTGCTGTAGGAAAATTCTCAGGAAGTCCAATTCCATCGTAAAAATACGATTGATCAGAAATTTGCTTCTCCATATTATTAAAACAATCTTGAATTACAGCATCTTGATCATCACTATATAATTCTCCTATTTGTTGAGCAACTTCATAAGTAATTGCTTTTTCTTGAATCCAGGAGGGTATTGCCCAATCATCAAATCCATCTTCTTTAGCTTTTATATAAGCCGCATATAGATTTGGCATTTCCTCTCTATGTTTTTCTAGGTAATCAAATGTAGGACACCATAAAGTAATAAGTTCAGTATTAAAATATCTCTGAAATGGAGGTTCATAATCATCATAGGATTTTGAACAATCCAAATCTTGCCACCAGAGTACATGACTTATTATATAAAAAGTTTCATTTTCCTCACTTTCATATTGATCATCATCATCCTCATCCTCCGTTTTCGGTTTAACTACTCCTTCAGGTTTCATCCAAATTGATGAACAATAATAGTTACACATCTCACCTGGATTGACAGCCTCAAAACAAATTAATGCTCCTGTATATTCCTCACATAATCTTGCAAATAAAAGTGAGTCATAAGTATCAAAAAAACCCTCTTCCCACTCTATACCATAACGCCCATAAGCATCTGAATCGAAAAAAATAGAATTGCCTTTTATTTCTATGTTATGAACCCCTGTTGTTTCCCCCTCATTTGTAATTTGCAAAATTAACTCTTTGACTTTTTCCGGTTCAGTTGTGACAACTTCCGCTTTAGACCACCAACCTACACCCATATTAACTCCTGATTATTTTTCTTTAATTGGAAATACTAGAACATTTATACTATAGTCGTTTTTACTTGTCAAGTGTCATGATCTAGGTAATATCAAATGGTTATAATAAGTTTTTTTGCTTGACACTATAGTTTACTTGTACTACAATATATTTTACTTGTCAAATATCTTTATCTCAGGAGTATTACATAATTATGGACAGTCAACAATTATTAAATGATGAACTTTTAGAAAAAAGAATTGAGAAATTTTATGGATATGGTAATTATGAAGGAAAATATTGGTTTATTGGTATGGAAGAAGCAGGAGGAGAAAATTTTGATAACATTAATTTGAGAATCAATACATGGGCTAATAGAAAACATAAAGAAATAGATGATGTAGCAGAATACCATGAAGATATGGAATGCTGGGGTGGGAAAATACAAAATACATGGAAGGGATTAATTCGTATTACATTAAGTGCTAATGGACAAGATAATATTGATGCAAAAGATGTTCATAAATATCAACTAGACGAATTAGGTAGGAGAGATAAGGAAACTTGTTTATTAGAATTATTGCCTTTACCTTCACCATCTATTGATGATTGGATATATGCTAAACATTCTCAACTCCCTTTTTTATCTGATAGAGAAATTTATAGAAATTATTGTATTGAGAAACGAATTAATCATATTAGTCAAAGAATCAAAGAACATAAACCTAAAGCCGTTGTTTTCTACGGTATGGGATATGAATATTATTGGCGAAAAATAGCAGATATTGAGTTTACAAAAATTGAGGTTGCAAAAACAGAAGATTCAAAAAAACACTATTTCTTTATTGGTAAAAATAATCAGACTGTATTTGTCATGGCTAAACATTCTGTGGCTTTTGGTGTAACCAGTGACTACTTTCATTATATTGGTAAATCAATTACTGCTAAACTAGCGGAATAATACTTTTAGCTCTCTCTTCTCTTCTTTCTTCGTGTTCTTCGTGGTTCGTTAAAAAAGGATGTTGGGGAGTTGAGGGGATGCGATCGCTATTTGAGAAGTTGGAGGGAGTGCGATAGCGAAGCGCTCCGTAGGAATCGCTGTTTGGGAAGTTGAGGGAGTGCGATAGCGAAGCGCTCCGTAGGAATCGCTGTTTGGGCGTTGAAGGGGTGCGATAGCGAAGCGCTCCGTAGGAATCGCTGTTTGGGAAGTTGGAGGGGTGCGATAGCGAAGCGCTGCTGCAAGCAGTTCGCTTTTGGGGAGTTGAGGAGGTGCGATAGCGAAGCGCTCCGTAGGAATCGCTGTTTGGGAAGTTGAAGGGAGTGCGATAGCGAAGCGCTGCTGCAAGCAGTTCGCTGTTTGGGGAGTTTGAAGGGTGCGATCGTTGTTTGGGGAGTTGAGGGGGTGCGATCGCTCTACCAAAACCATAAAAACCTCAATCAGATATTGACAATTAACAAATCAGAAGATAATATAAAGGCAGGCATAGCCTGGGGGTAGTCGTATGACTGCCGCATCATAAACCGCTTACGTAGCGGTTTTGTTGTTTTTATGGGCTATCAAAGCAATAATACTTAATTCCTAAAGTAGTAACTTGATCCTGTTGTAACCTACAATCCAAGTAAATTAGCATTTTTAAGGGCTAGAAATGCTTGATTATCAGGACTATCTTTACTACGCACAACTGGATACAAACATAAATCAGCAATTTGCATAACACAACTAGCTTTTGTTTTGCTGTCTATTCCTCTTAATAATTTTGATAAATCATCAGCAGATAAAGGTGAATATTTATCAGATGTCGTAATATTAAAAGGTTGACCTTTAGCTCTTAAATCGTAAAAATATTGTTTTAGCAGATTATCTTCATTTTTACCTGCTGCTTCAAAATAAACCATTAAACTACCATTATTAATAGCTGCATATTTAGCACTACGTTCTATTAAAATAGAAAACGCACTTTTCATCATTTCCCAAGTATTTTCACCATACTTTTCTAAGTAACGATTGAGATATCCTTGACGAGAGATAACACAAGCATGAACAAGTATAGGACAACTAATTATAGTTTGTGTCAAATCTTCCAAAAATTGCTGCTGTTCAACCTTAGATAATTTACCTAACCAAGCAAATCCTTTTTTCTTAGAGCGTATTTCGTTACCATGTAAAGGTTGTTCTTGACTAATATTCCAACGATTTTTAAAATCTAGTACCAATTGATTAATAATTTGTTCATCACTTCTTTTAATTAAAACTCCACCCATAGCAAAAACAGGACATTCATCTTTAGGATTTGGTTTTGCACTACCAGATTCATCAATATATATAGCAAATTCAATATTATCTTGTTGATTCATTTTCTAATTTTGTTAAATTTAATAAATTTCCTAATAGTATTACATAATTTAACGGCAAAAAGGGATACTTGACTAGAAAATATAAAATTCGCTTTCTCTTCTTCTATTCCTTCGTGTTCTTCGCTTCTTCGTGGTTCGTTAAAAAAGGATGTTGGGAAGTTGGAGGGGTGCGATCGCTCTTTCTCTGTGTTCTCTGTGTCTCTGTGGTTCGTTAAAAAAGGATATTGGGAAGTTGAGGGGGTGCGATAGCGAAGCGCTGCTGCAAGCAGTTCGCTGTTTGGGGAGTTGAGGGGGTGCGATCGCTCTTACTCTGTGTTCTCTGTAACTCTGTGGTTCGTTAAAAAAGAGATTTTGGGGAAAGAGAGCGATTCTTGCGGAGCAGTTTGCGATAGCGAAGCGCTGCTGCAAGCAGTTCGCTCAAGTTAAACCCCAAAACCCAAAACCACATCCAAAGCAGTATGAATTTCTTCCCAATATTCAACTTCTAAAATCCCCACCAACCCTAAAACCCGACGATAATCAACAGAACGAATTTGAGCAACATCAATAAAACGATCTTTATCTAATCCATTAGTTGCTGTTGCTTTGACATTGACAATATAGGGAGCTTGCTTACTTCCTGGTCGAAATGGCATCACAATTGTTAATAATCCATATTGATTCATAATATCATTTTGAACTATCAAACAAGCACGGATTTTTTGTGCTTCTGCTCCCACCGTTGGATCAAGATTTACCCAGCGAATTTCACCCCGTTTATAAGTTAAATTACCCTCTGGCATTAATACCATCTCCAGCTACATTATCCCAATCAGAAATCTCATTTTGATATTCTAAATCTTTGGCATCTTTTTGGAGAGCAGCTATTATTTCTGCTTCTAAAATTTTGCGTCTTTGTTCTGCTAATAGTGCATTGATATAGCCACTACGATTACCTTTTGCTTGTTGATCAATAAATCTCAGAATGTCTTCTTCTAAAGTAATTGTGACTTTCATCATTATGTATGACTCATTCATCTTACCAATTAATCATACCACTTTTTTGACATTGCGTGAGGTAAAAAGAGATTTTGAGGGGTTGAGATCGCTGTTTGGGAGTTGAAGGGTGCGATAGCGAAGCGCTGCTGCAAGCAGTTCGCTATTTGGGGGGTTGAAGGGGTGCGATAGCGAAGCACTGCTGCAAGCAGTTCGCTTTTGGGAGGTTGGAGGGAGTGCGATAGCGAAGCGCTGCTGCAAGCAGTTCGCTTTTGGGAGTTGAGGGTGCGATAGCGAAGCGCGACCTAGGAATCGCTTTTTGGGGGATGTGGGGATGCGATCGCATAGCTGATGACTATAGCTATTCTTCTTCTGCTAAAATCTGTGAAATATCCCGTGCAGAATGAATTAACCGAACAATTTCAATATATTCATCCCCTTCTAAATAAAAAATTAGATGCTTTTCAAATCCTCTAACTCCCCACTTCCGCAAACCAACTAAACGCGGATTTTTAACATTATAAACACTACCAATACCAGGTAGTCGTGCTAATTGTGAAAAAGTCTGCCTCGTAGCATCAAAAAAACTCAATGCTGCATCAAAATTACTGTCAGCAATATAAGCAAACTGTTCATCAAGGTCAACACTAGCCTTTGGTCTAATTACAATTCGTCTAGTCATTGCTATTAATTGCGGAGTCTCTCCAGAAGCTGAGTGCGTTTTTGTTGCCACCACTCATCCGTAATTTCAATCGCTTCACCACTATCTAAGCCTTCTAATAGCAATGTTTCTAGTCGTGCTTGTGCCACTTTTTCTAAATCTTGACGAATCAAATGTCGAATATATTCGCTTGTGGTACTGTAGCCACATTTTGCAACCTGTTCATTGATAAAGTCCCGCATGGAATCGGGAAGAGAAATATTTACTGTAGTCATAGCTAATAAGTCTTTATATTTCTGATTCTTTAATTATGGCAAATATTGTCAATTTTTGTCAAATGTTTTGTAGGGATGTGGGTGCGTAAGCGTTGCGCGACCTAGGAATCGCTGTTTGGGAGTTGAGGGGGTGCGATCTCTCTTTCTCTGTGTCCTCTGTGTCTCTGTGGTTCTTTAAAAAAGGATGTTTGGGGAGTTGAGGGAGTGCGATCGCTCCACTATTGCTCAAAAACTTAAATTTTGTACAATTTGCAAAAAACAGACAAATAATCTATAATGTCATGTAATCCTATAAATTTTGTGAGGCGCTATGTCTGTCATCAGTGCAAGTGAAGCGCGTGCTAATTTTCCCGATATCATGAACCGTGCGGAATATCGTGGAGAAAGAATTTTAATTCAGCGTCATGGTAAAGCTGCGGTAGCGATAATTAGTATTGAAGATTTAAAACTATTAGAAGCAATGGAAGATGCAATTGATTCTGCTAAATTGAGACGTGCAATTGAAGAAAATGAAGGATTTACCACCATAGAAGAAATCATCGCCAAATATCCCAATGAGTGAACGTTATACATTGAGGATTGCTAGAACTGCGGAAAAAGACTTATTAGACTTACAAGCAAAACAATATAAGCAAGTTGTATCAAAAATACTCTCACTTCAAGGTAATCCTCGTCCTCAAGACTATGCAGCTTTAAAAGGTTATCAAGGTGGTTATCGTATTGATCAGGGTGAATACAGAATTTTGTACACCATTGATGATGATAATAAATTAGTTGATGTTTTTCGGGTTGGTAAACGTAATGATGATGAAGTTTATAAAAACTTGTAACTTTGTCAAGCGATTCCTAGGTCGCGCTTCGCTATCGCTGTTTGGGGAAGTTGGAGGGAGTGCGATAGCGAAGCGCTGCTGCAAGCAGTTCGCTGTTTGGGGAGTTGAGGGAGTGCGATCGCTAGGTATCGCTGTTTACTAAATCTCCCAATCTTCTAATTTTAAATTGTCAATTCTACTAAATTCTCTAGTATTGTGAGTAATTAAAGTTAAATTATTAGCGATCGCAATAGCAGCAATATGTAAATCATTATTTCCTATAGGAGTACCTTTAGCAGCTAATTTACTACGAATTTCGCCATAAAATACAGCACATTCGTCATCAAACTTCAAAGAAATAAACCGATTTAAAAATTCCTGCTGCTTTTGCAGAGTTTTCGCAGGATTATGAGTTCTCATTGCACCATAAAATAATTCGGCTTTGACAATAGAACAAACTACTATATCTATATCGGATAAATCTTGAAGACGCTGAATAATCTTTTCTGATCTTTGATTAAGATCTTGAGGCTCTTCGGTACTTGTTATGCTAAACCGAGAAATTGAGAGAAGGGAACAGGGAACTCTTAACTGGGAACAGGGGAAAAATTTTAATTTTCTAGTTTTTTAATAAGACTAATAATCATTCTGCTTTCTTCTTTTAATAAATTAAGAATCATTTCTACATCTTTTTCTGAACATAATCCTACTCGGTGAGATAAAATTAGATGAGTTTCTAATTCATTAACTGACCCTTGAGCTATGTTTAAAAATCTTATATATTCTCCTCTATATCTTCGTCCATATCATAAGAGATATATTAGCACCGAACAGATACAGCACTTCTTCTAATTTGTTGAACCATACCATATAACTCATCTTTGGGAAAAAGTTTAGTGAGGAAATAGCATCTTTGAGCAATATCCATTCCTTTTTGCCAAATTATTAAGTCTTTAAAGTCATTAATATCTGACATTCTTCCTGTTCCCTGTTCCCTCCAGTTTAGCATACTAAGTCCGGTAGAGCCGATATTGAATACAAACATTACTATCTAATAAATATTTCATCAGGTTGTATTCCTAACAATTAATCATTTCTTCTAAGCTATCATCTAAAGTATCATCAATACCTAAATTATCCAAAATAATTGGATCATCAGCACAACTTCCTGCTGTTTGATTAATAAATTCTTGCCAGTCTAATTTGTGTTTTTCTGTGTTTATCAAAGTTGTTGGTTTATTGATCAAATTTTGACGAAATAAACGGACAATTTCCAATATTTCCGGTATATATTCTTCTGGAGTTTGGGCAATTTCTAATAATAAATCGTTCCAGGGTGTAAGTAGGTGAACACAATAAAACCAAACTGTGTAAAGAAATGTAAAATCGCCCAAACCCTCTTCACTCTTGCCTCTTGCCTCTTGCCTTTTGCCTTGCCATAACGACAATTTTCAACGCTCACCTACTTAGTTGAGGATGTTTCTGGGATGAGTTGGTGATTATTAATCATAAAATACTAGATTTGATTATTTTTACATATTATCAGTATATCAGATCAGAATCAGCAATATCTGAAATTTCTAAAATTTGATACCTATGGTTATCTATCTCTACGAGCTCCGTAAGGGATATGCTATCGCAGCAAAATATTTATTTAAGCAGTAGCAAATGCAGTATATTTCCTTTCTTCAGGAGGATGAAATGCTAAAACAATATCAAGATTAGAAATACCTAACCTCATTAACTCATTAGCTATTCCTTCTTCTGTCCAATCTTCTTCAATCCAAATTTTATCATTTTTAATTCTGATATTAACTTGGATATTATTTGTTCTTTTTTTACCATCCCAACCCAAAAAACACCAAATATAGTGATGATGATCATCATCAAAAATCAAACAACTTTCATCAGTTAAATTTGCTGCACCAGAAACCCAATTATGATATTCTGTGAGAACTTGTTTAATTGCTATTTGATATTGTTCTAGTTTATCCATTGTAATATCTCCTCTTTTTCGACATTAACTACAATCATCAAAATTTGATTTAATTCGACAATCTCTTTGATTGAATCTCTAGTAAAAAAGTTTTCGTATGTACTTTTTTTAATAGCCAAATAAATCGTATAGTCTGGTTCTGTGAAGTTAATTAAATTACGATATAAAATATATTGCCCTAAAGCTAGTTCAAAATCTCTCATAGGAGAAGGACTAAGAAAACTCTTGATTTCAACAACTATTTTGCGTCCATTTTGTTCTGCTGCAATCGGTTTTTCTTATGATAATTGATCTATACTTAAAGTATGCCCAAACTAGACATTATTCATAACGTTGTTAAAAATGCACTAATCAAGGATGGTTGGATAGTTACAGATGATCCTTACTTGATTCAATATAGAAAAACAACACTATAAGTAGTGAGACAGAATTAAGGTTCTTCGGTTATTTTTATGGAAAACCTGGTTCAAAATCATTGAAAGCACTATTGTGTAGGCATTTCATTGAAAATATGAAAATAATTGTTTATAACCCTTGTCCCGTAAGGGTTTTGTTATCATCAATCCTCAATCACCATAAAAGAGACGCAAGAGCCACCTTGTTTAGTAGCTTGAGTAATCAGACGATCTTCTATTTCTGGTTTCAATTGTAGCTGTATAGTTTTATATTGTTTCATATTCTTAGATTCTAGTTAATTAATATCAAGTAAAACTTATGATTAACTTGATCTGTTAAAAGCAATACTATTGCCAAAGCCCTGAAACCCTATTGATATCGTCACGATTTTAAAGCACGTTCTGATGTTATGAGGTACAGTTTTTTATCGCAAAATTCGTAGGGGCGCAGGGCCTGCGCCCTCCATTGTATTTCATAAGAACGAGAATTGCTGTATTGGGTTTCAGACATATTTTGGAAAATTGGCAATAGTATTGTTAAAAGTATATCAGATTTAAACACCGAAGGTATCGCTGTTTGGGAAGTTGAGGAGATGCGATCGCTCTTACTTTGCGTCTTTGCGACTTTGCGTGAGATAAAAAAGGATGTTGGGGAGCGCACTTCATAATGTAGTATGAGCCTTTTCAAGCATTATTCTTAATAAGGGTTAAAGAATTAAGTATTAAAACTTAAAATATTTGATAAAATATATATTATTAAAAACAATAAAAAATAAAATTAAGGAAATACTCGCATATTGCAAAATGAAGTGCGGAATGTGGGTTTAATAGTGCAATTATATCCTATACTCAGGCGATCAATGAAATTAATCTAAATCTTCTTCAGTCAAACCAGCATCTTTCAAAATACTTCTGAGTGTACCCGTAGGTAGATCACGATTACTATGAACTGGTATAGAAAGAATCACACTCATACCTTCCTTAATATAGATATGATGACTACCTGTAATCCTTTTTAGATTCCATCCATAGCGTTCAACAATCTTACACAGAGACTTACCAGAAACCGATTTCATAAAGATAACTCAATTAACTGTTTTTCTGGTTCAATTTCTTCTTGCTGACTAGCAACTTCTAACCAACCTTGAACAGCATCTTTCAACATTTCTAATAAATGTTCATAACTTTCACCCCAGGTATGACATCCCGGTAAAGCTGGTACAGAACCACACCATACACCGTCTTCTTCCCAAATAATTGCTTTTATTTTCATAGCCAATTCCTTGAACTAAGGATATTTTACCAGCAATTCTCATTTTGAAAAAAATAAAGTATTAGCCCCGATTTTGGAATTCAAAATATAGTATAAAGTAACTATTTGTTAGCCATTGCCTCTGGCTAAAAAAACAGTCGGGTTGAAAAATAAGTATGAATACTCAATGAACTAGAGAGATTGCTTGACAACGAATGGGGAAAATCCAGTTCATCGTTCGGGTTTTAGAATAGGGAATTCAAGGGAAATAAAAATTTATAATTGTTGTCAGATGATGTAAAATCGGGGAGTTAAAAATCTGACAGTGCATCAAATTACTCAAACATGACTCCAAAGAAGGAACAACCTAAATCGGCTTGACCTCTTAGTTTTTCTAGTTTGAGCTATGTAATTTGTAAACTCAGTCCTTCTGGGTCATTTTGTTATGCCTTAGTCTAAACTCCAGAACCTAAGAAAAAGAGGATATCCCTGTTCTGTCAGATTGGGATATGCTCAAAATGACTTAATCATTTGATTATATAGGCATGGATAAAGCAAAAGCTAAACTATTACATATCTATGGTTCTCCTCGTCTTGTCAAAGTCCATTCCTGGCTATGTTTAGTATATCTAATCCCCGCAAGGGGACTGAAGCTTTTATCAAGGATTTAGTGCGTTAATAATTTCATTCTCAAAAACCTTTAAAACCATGAGATCATGAGATCATGTAGACTGTTTTGTAATTAAACTATCATCAAAGGAGTCTGAACAAATGGAACAAAATCGTAAATCAACGGCAATAATTACAGGTTCTTCTTCGGGAGTTGGTTTGCAAGCAGCAAAAGCTCTCGTAGATAAAGGAAACTGGCACGTTATTATGGCTTGTCGTGATTTAATTAAAGCTGAAAAAGCTGCTCAAAGTGTGGGAATCCCCACAAATAGCTACACACTTATGCAAATTGATTTAGGCTCTTTAGAAAGTGTTCGACAATTTGTAAATAATTTCCGAGCCAGTGGCAGAACCGTAGAAGCTTTGGTTTGCAACGCTGCCATTTATATGCCTTTAATTAAAGAACCTTTATTTTCTCCTGAAGGATATGAATTAACCGTTACCACAAATCACTTAGGACATTTTCTCCTCTGTAATTTGATGTTGGCAGATTTGCAAAAATCACCTGCGACTGATAAACGATTGGTAATTTTGGGTACTGTTACCCACAACCCAGATGAATTAGGTGGAAAAATTCCTCCTCGTCCAGATTTGGGTAATTTTGAAGGTTTTGCCGCAGGTTTCCAAAATCCCATTTGCATGATTAACGGTAAGGAATTTGAACCAGTCAAAGCCTACAAAGATAGTAAGGTATGTAATGTTCTGACGATGCGCGAACTACATAACCGTTTTCATGAATCCACTGGAATTACTTTTAGTTCTCTCTATCCTGGTTGTGTGGCAACTACGGCTTTATTCCGCAATCACTATCCTCTATTCCAGAAAATTTTCCCCCTTTTCCAAAAGTATATCACTGGGGGATTTGTGACTGAGGAATTATCAGGAGAGCGGGTGGCAATGGTGGTTGCTGATTCTGAATACAAACAATCTGGTATTTATTGGAGTTGGGGAAATCGTCAAAAAGAAGGTAGAACATCTTTTGTGCAAAAAGTTTCCCCCCAAGCAAGAGATGACGAAAAAGGTAGGCGGATGTGGAATCTTAGCTATGAGTTGGTAGGATTAGGAAAAGAATCTGAAAAAGCAAAATCTCTAATTTAGTCAGTTGTCAGTTGTCATTGGTAAGGGGAAAATTTTTCCCCTGTTCCCTCTTGCCTCTTGCCTCTTGCCTCTTGCCTAAATTGAATAATAAAGTGGAAAAGATTTCGCATCTTTCGGTTTAACATAAACCTTTTTTTGTGGTTCTAATTTTAATTCATCGAACCGTTCCCGTGTTAAGTGGGCTGTCATCATTTGTCCATCATCTAAGGTTAATTCAACTTGAATTTCCCAGCCTAAATGAATGATTCTGCTGACAGTAGCTTGTGCTGTTGTGCCATTAC
The DNA here is from genome assembly GCF_009712065.1 of Aphanizomenon sp. UHCC 0183. Taxonomy (NCBI): domain Bacteria; kingdom Bacillati; phylum Cyanobacteriota; class Cyanophyceae; order Nostocales; family Aphanizomenonaceae; genus Aphanizomenon; species Aphanizomenon sp. UHCC 0183. The sequence continues at coordinate 69,653 of NZ_VILC01000013.1, forward strand.
CAACTGTTTCAATGATGATATCTTGGGGACGCAAAAATGTTTCTGGGTTTGTTGATTCAAAACCACTACTTTGGAAGATTTTTGCAGAACTGGGTAATACATTTACAGGACCAATAAAGCTCATCACAAATGCAGATGCGGGATGATCATAAATTTGTGCGGGTGTTCCTACCTGTTCTACTTTACCTTTATTCATGACGACAATTTCATCAGAAACTTCCATTGCTTCTTCTTGGTCATGGGTGACGAAAACTGTGGTGACATGAACTTCGTCATGGAGACGACGTAACCAAGCTCGTAAGTCTTTACGAACTTTGGCATCAAGCGCTCCAAATGGTTCATCTAATAAGAGGACGTTGGGTTCTACAGCCAAAGCTCTAGCTAGGGCTACCCGTTGTCTTTGTCCGCCGGAAAGTTGGGAAGGATAGCGATCGCCTAATCCACCTAATTGTACCAGTTCTAGTAACTGTTCTACTTTTCCCGCAATTTTCTTTTTGGGGGCTTTACGAATTTCTAAGCCAAAGGCGATATTTTTACGGACAGTTAAATGTTTAAATAGGGCATAGTGCTGAAACACAAAGCCAATATTTCTTTCTTGGACACTTTGAAAAGTGGCATCTTTGCCCGTTAAAATGATTTTACCTGTATCTGGTATTTCTAAACCAGCGATTAACCGCAACAAGGTAGACTTACCAGATCCCGATGGACCAAGTAAAGCCACCAGCGAACCACTCTGAATTTCCAGGTTTACCTGTTCAACCGCTTGGAAACTACCAAATTGTTTAGAGACGTTTTCAACTACTATGCCCACTGGTGCTACACCTCTGCAAATAATCTACGGTTTTTAAGTAGGAATACCGTACTTTATATTTATATCATAAATATTGGCAGTTGTATCATTAAAATTCATGAATTAAGTTCACATTTAACCAAACAGTATTTCATACCCAAAACCATTAATTACCCCAAAGACCCAACAAGCGGTAGAATTAACAACCAACCCCAATCCCCCCCTTGATATGTATTGCGACTACCTGGTACAAATCCTCACCGCCCGCGTCTATGATGTAGCCCAAGAAACACCATTGGAATATGCCCCAAATCTTTCCAACCGCATTCATAACAAACTCCTCCTCAAACGGGAAGATATGCAATCGGTTTTCTCCTTCAAACTGCGGGGTGCATATAACAAAATGGTCAATCTCACACCAGACCTACTTAAACAGGGTGTCATTGCAGCTTCTGCGGGGAATCATGCCCAAGGTGTGGCTTTAGCTGCCAGTCGTTTAGGAACAAAAGCCATCATTGTTATGCCCGTAATTACGCCCCAGGTGAAAATCAATGCTGTCAAAGCCCGGGGAGGAGAAGTTGTATTACATGGCAATAATTATGATGATGCCTACGCCCACGCCCGACAATTAGAAGCAGAAAAGGGGTTGACTTTTATACATCCATTTGATGATCCTGATGTTATCGCAGGTCAGGGAACAATTGGCATGGAAATCCTGCGCCAATATCAGCAACCTATTCACGCTATTTTTGTGGCTATTGGTGGTGGTGGCTTAATTTCCGGGATTGCAGCTTATGTTAAACGGTTACGTCCTGATATTAAAATTATTGGTGTTGAACCTGTAGATGCCAACGCCATGTATCAATCATTGCAAGCTGGCGAACGGGTGCGATTGTCTCAGGTGGGTTTATTTGCGGACGGGGTAGCGGTGCGGGAAGTGGGAGAAGAAACCTTTCGCCTATGTCAACAATATGTGGATGAAATTATTTTAGTGGATACAGATGCTACCTGTGCGGCAATTAAAGATGTGTTTGAGGATACTCGCTCTATTTTAGAACCTGCGGGGGCGTTAGCGATCGCTGGTGCAAAACTCTATGCAGAACGAGAACAAATTCAAAATCAAACCCTCATCGCCGTTGCTTGTGGTGCTAACATGAATTTTGACCGTTTACGTTTTGTGGCAGAACGGGCAGAATTTGGCGAACGTCGAGAAGCTATTTTTGCAGTCAGAATTCCCGAAGAAAGGGGTAGTTTAAGAAAGTTTTGTGACTGTATTGGTAAACGCAACCTGACAGAATTTAACTATCGCATTGCCGATGAAAAAGAAGCGCATATTTTCGTAGGTGTGCAAATAGAAAATCGTGCTGACGCTGCGAAAATGGTCGAAAATTTTGAATCTCACGGTTTAAAAACCATAGATTTAACAGATGATGAATTAACCAAACTGCATTTACGTCACATGGTAGGAGGACATTCTCCTCTTGCAGAAAATGAACTCCTTTATCGCTTTGAATTTTCCGAACGTCCAGGGGCATTAATGCAGTTTGTAACTTCTATGTCTCCTGATTGGAACATTAGCTTATTTCATTATCGCAATAATGGCGCAGACTATGGACGAATTGTGGTAGGAATGCAAGTTCCTCCCCATGAAACAGCAGAATGGCAATCATTTTTAGATAATCTTGGTTATCACTATTGGCATGAAAGCGATAATCCGGCATATAAGTTATTTTTAGGATAATTTTGATATATCCCCGACTTCTTCAAGAAGTCGGGGATATTTAACGATGTGAGAGTTCCAAAAAACTAATAGTTTGCGGCATAAAACTAGATGAACTTTCCCAATAATCTACTTTATTAACTTTTATTTTTAATAAAGCAATATTGGGTTCATCTATGCCTTTAGGAAACCAAACTTCTAATCCTGGCTGCCATTTTGATTGAATTTCCTGACGTTCTCTTGTTAACTGGGCTGTTCCTAATATGGAAACAAATCGTTCTTGATTAGGTGCGGAAAAACTCACATTCACCTGTTGATGATGTTGAATTTCTACGACTTTATGGGAATTAGCTGGGGTAAAAAACCAGAGTGTGGCATCATTATCAATTTCATTCCACATTGACATGGGACGACTATGTAAACTGCCATCATCATCAATTGTGGTTAACATCCCACATTCAAGACCTTCAAGCAATTTACGCAATTCCTGCACTTGTGGTTTTGTGTCTAAAGATTGTGTCATTATTTCTAGAATTCTAGTTTTATAAACATTAGTGATATTTTTAGTGTTAAGGTTTTTCGATTTATATACGTGAGTCTAAAGAGGTAATTATCAAAATCTGTTCTTACCAATTTATGACTAAATAAATATGCCTTAAATAAGATGTCACTTGGATAAAGTCATAATTAGAATATTATGGGGTGGGCATCTTGCCCGCCCATTTTATTTTTAACTCAAATTAATTACCCAATCACGTAAATGTGAATTTACTTGTTCAGGAATTTCGTCATGGGGACAATGACCGGCTGTGAGAAAATATTCTGTTAATTGGGGATAATATTCATGAAACTTTTGTGAACGTTCTCGCGCTTTCATCCAAGGATCTGCTTCTCCCCATAATAACAATAAAGGAGAAGTTAATTGTTTGAGTAAGATGTCAACTTTCGGACCTTGAGGACTGCTAAAAACAGAAACAAATACATCTAACGCCCCTTTATCAAAAGCCGGACGCTGAATTTCTGCTACTAATTGATCTGTAATTGCCGTTTTATCAAGATAAACTTTTTCTAATGTTCGGCGAATTACCCACTTTTGGCGGGTATATTGAAATAACAAAGATTGCGCTAAACGTTGTTTAAAAAACCATGTAACAGTTTTTCCTAGAAGTTTTTGCAGAGGATTTATAGAAGGTTGAATTTGATTTTCTGGTTGGGAAAATGGACCTGCACTATTCAGTAATACTACACCTGCCGCACTGTCAGGACGTTGGGAAGCAACGCATAAACAAGCGTAACCACCTAAAGAATTACCTGCTAAAATGGTCTTTTGACCAATAATTTCACTAATAAAATCATGGAGTTGGTCGCGCCACAAGTCACCGCTATACTGTAAATTAGGTTTTGCGGAACGCCCAAATCCTAAGAGGTCAATGGCAAATACTTGGAAATCTGCACTCAATTCTGTGATATTCTTGCGCCAATGGTCTGTGGAAGCACCAAAACCATGTACCAATAGCAAGGGTGGACGTTGGGTTTGTGCTGCTCCTGCTTGGACATAGTATACGTTGTGTCCGCGCCATTGCCAATATTGACCAGGAATCGGATTTGTAGAAGGAGTGGTACTTGTTTGCATATTGCGAAGAAATATTAAGTTACTGTGAATAATTGTAAATTAAATTATTTAACAACGGACAACTGACCACTAACAATTGACAACTAATAAAAATAAAAATGATTACTGGAAAAACACAACTTTTGGGAGTTATTGGACATCCTGTGTCACATTCTCTGTCACCATTGATGCACAATGCGGCTTTAACTAAACTGGGATTAGATTATGTGTATTTGCCTTTTCCCATTGCACCGGAGAATTTGGAGAGAGCGATCGCCGGGTTTGCTAGTATTGGTATTGTAGGGTTTAGCATTACAATTCCCCATAAACAAGCAATATTACCGTTATTATCCGAAATTTCCCCTATCGCCCAAGCTATCGGTGCAGTGAACACTGTCACTCGTCAAGGTGATAAATGGGTGGGGACAAATACAGACGTGGAAGGATTTATTGCCCCATTACAAACAACATATCATCAAGATTGGAGTCAGAAAAGAGCGGTAATTTTAGGAAATGGTGGTGCAGCGAGGGCTGTGGTTGCTGGTTGTATTCAACTCGGCTTGGCAGAAATTCATGTTGTCGGGCGGAATTTACAGAAATTACAGGCATTTCATCAAAGTTGGCAAAATTCACCCTTTGCAGATAAATTTCAGGTGCATGAATGGACAGAATTACCAAACCTACTTCATCAAGCTAACTTATTAGTAAATACGACCCCTATAGGAATGTATCCCCATATTGAAGAATCGCCATTGAGTAGTCAAGAAATTAGTTATTTGCCTGGTGATGCCATTGTCTATGATTTAATTTACACCCCTAAACCCACAAAATTTTTGCATCTAGCCGAAAAACAAGGAGCAATTATTATTGATGGTTTAGAAATGCTAGTCCAACAGGGTGCAGCAGCCTTAAAAATCTGGTTGCAACAAGATACTGTTCCCGTCAACGAAATGCGTCAAGCATTGCAAAATCACCTGGAGATATAACAGGAAAATAGATGCTGGTGTGAAATTTGCGATCGCAAATGCTATAGAAAGACATCGCAGGTTAGGAGAATCTATTAGTATTTTGCGAGATGGTAAAATTATGACTTTGACAGCAGATGAAATACCACCGCGTGATATTCACAATCTAATTTAGATGCTTATAAATAACAGCAGAGAAATTAAAGTTAGGCTGATTTAGCCTCACGCTATAAGGGTGAGAGGCAATTTATTAAAGATTCTCTGCTGCCTTAAGAAGATATACTTCTCGGACAGGCATTAGTAATTTTTGATTAGAAACATTTGCTTCTATGATTTCCTCTGATACTAAAATTTCTTGGTGATGTTTGAGGTTAATTACCCGACGAATTTCTTTGACTTCTTCCCGTGAAATACCTAACTTATCTGCCATGCAATTGTGAAGTTTCAGTTCCGAAAACTCAATTTTTCCGTCAGCAATAGCAATTTCCCAAGCAACAGATAACATGAGACGATGTTTTAATTTCTCGTTATTGCTTTGACGGCAAGTTTTGTCCCGATGTTCTTCATCAAAAAGAACTGCTAAAAACCTCTTATATAATAAACATACTTATAAGTAATTAACAAAAGTAAATTTACTTATTTTTACAAAAAAATACTGGGTATAAGTTGTAGCTATGTTCGTAAATTTACTATATATCGCCTTCTGACTGTTATTGCTGCCAATAGACACAAAAAAATAAGCTCGTAGTAAGTATTCAATAACAAAGTTGAATTAACACCAAAGTAACCATTATCGTAATTACCAGGAATGAAAGAACGACTCAAATTCAGCCTGATAAAAATATGTTACATTAAATGTAAATAGTAAAATACTAATCCTATATAAACAAAATGCAAGCTAATCAATATCCCTTCGCTCAAGAATTGATTACTGATATTGAAGGTAATATCAAAAAAGTGGTCGTGGATTTTCAAGACTATTTACGGTTGCTAGAAGCGATAGAAGATGAAGGACTTATTCTAGCTATGAAAGAAGTAGAAAATGAGAAGCCATTAAATTTAAATGAAGCTTTAGCGGAATTAGAAGAAGAGTGAATACCCAGTATCTACCAAGTTTTATTAAAGATTTGAAAGCACTCAAAAGTACACCTATGAGTCTATTAAGAAATTTGCTTTTGAAGAAATAATCGAAATATCAAATTTTGCAGAAATCACAAATATCAAAAAACTTCAGGGATATGATAATGCTTATGGGATTCCCATAGGTGATTATCGTCTTGGTATTATTTTTGATGGTGAAACATTCATTTTTGAAAGAGTTTTACACCGAAAAGAAATTTATCGCTATTTTCCCAAATAGATGATTTTGTAATTATTATACAAATACATGAATAAGGGTTTAGCAATGCTAAACCCCTAGATAATTTATTGATTTTTTACTACTAAAATACCTACTGCCAAACGTAGATAAGTAGAAACAAAATAATCCAGATAACATCAACAAAGTGCCAAAACAAAGAAGTGGCATTTATGCCAAAATGACCATTATCAAAATTACCAGGAACGAAAGAACGCAACAAGACAATTAACTGTAATAGAATACCCGTAAAAACGTGCAAACCGTGAAAACCAGTTAAGAGATAAAACATTCCTCCAAACGTACCAGAAGTAAAGCCAAATTCTAATTGACTCCATTCCACAGCTTGTCCAAAAAGGAAATAACCACCCATAGCCATTGTTAAAAACAACAACAGCCGATAAGTCTTTAAATCATGTCTTTCTAGGGCTTTTTCTGCAAAGAAAATCACAAAACTACTAGCAACCAAAACCACAGTATTAATGCTAGGTTCTTTTACTTCCAAACCAGAAACACCAGTCGGCAACCAATTAACAGCAGAAGTTTTGTAGATAATATAGCCAGCAAAGAAACTTAAGAAAATAACACTTTCCGATAACAGAAACACAATAAAACCAAACATTTTACTGCCTTCTTCATCATGTCCATGCTCATGACTAACATGATCTAAATCATCAGGAGAAACAGAACTATCCATTGTTAAAAAACTCCAAAACCAGGAAACTAGTAATTAAGAAAAAAGTAACGAGAAAAACTATAGCGATTCTAAATAAGACGTAAAAAATTCTCTTCCTTCTCTTCCTCTGCGCCCTCTGCGTCTCTGCGGTTCGTTAAAAAATCAAATTCATACATCAAATAGAATCGCTATATTACCCATTACTCATGTTCAGAAGATGCCATTAATTCAGACTTACCATAACCATAAGGCTCACAAGTAACAATTGGAATTTCCTCAAAATTCTCAACAGGAGGAGGAGAAGAAACAGTCCATTCCAAACCAATTGCTCTCCAAGGATTAGCAGGAGCTTTTTCTCCACCCATCCAAGAAATTAACATATTGAAGATGAAAGGAAGAGTAGACATTCCTAACAGAAAAGAACCCAAACTAGCAACAATATTCCAACCAATTAACTCAGGTGCATAGGAAGCTGCCCGGCGTAACATCCCTTGCAAACCTAAAGGATGCATGGGTAAGAAATTCAAATTTGTGCCGATAAATGCTAACCAAAAATGGATTTTTCCCCAACCTTCGTGGAACATTCTGCCCGTCATTTTAGGAAACCAATGATAGATAGCGGCATACATTCCCATAGTTACAGTTCCATAGAGAACATAATGGAAATGCCCGACAACAAAATAGGTATTATTAACATGAACATCTACAGGAACAGAAGAAAGCATAATTCCTGTAATGCCAGCAAAAACAAACATTACCAAACCACCCAAAGCAAATAACATGGGTGTAGTGAGGCGAATTTTACCGCCCCAAATAGTTGCCACCCAAGCAAATACCTTAATCCCTGTGGGAATAGAAACAAACATGGTTGTCACCATGAAAAACAACCGTAGCCAACCGGGAGTACCACTGACATACATATGGTGTACCCAAACAATGCCGCTAACTACAGCGATTAACATGGAAGAAATGGCAACGACTTTATAACCAAATAAAGGTTTGCGAGAATAAACCGGGAAGATTTCTGAGAAAATCCCGAAAATAGGCAAAATGATCACATAAACTGCGGGGTGAGAATAGAACCAGAAATAATGCTGGAACATCACCGGGTTTCCGCCTTTAGTAGGATCAAAAAAGGCAGTTCCCACTGTAATATCAAGAAGTAGCATGACCGCCCCGGCTGTTAAAGCTGGCAGTCCAAATAATTGGATAATTTGGGCGCTGAATACTGCCCAAACAAAGAGAGGCATTCTAAAGAAACCCATTCCCGGCGATCGCATTTTCACAATAGTAGTGACAAAATTCACCGCACCCATAATAGAAGAGACACCGGAAATAGCCACCGCTAATAACCAAAGAACTTGACCATTAATCAAGTTTCCCGTGGGGTTTTGGGTACTAACGGGGGGATATGCCCACCAGCCAGATTGAGCAGGTCCACCAGGGACAAAGAAGCTGGCCATGAGGAGAATTCCCACCACAGGAACCATCCAAAAGGCGACGGCGTTGAGGCGGGGAAATGCCATATCTCGCGCCCCAATCATCAGGGGAACGAGGTAGTTAGCCATACCAACAAGAGAGGGAAACGTCCACAGAAACAGCATCACTGTTCCGTGCATAGTGAACATTCCGTTGTAGACTGTGCGGTCTATTAAATCAGCTTCGGGGGTGATGAGTTCCCCGCGCAAAATCATAGCGAAGATACCACCAACCAGGAAGAAAATAAAAGAGGTAACGAGGTATTGAATACCGATAACCTTATGGTCTGTACTAAAACTGAAGTAGGTTCTCCAGGTTTGGGGCGGTTCGTGGTGATGTGATTCACCAGTGATATGAATGGGGATGTTAGCCATTTGTCAGTTATTAAGTAGGTGAACACAATAAAACCAAACTGTGTAAAGAAATTTAAAATCGCTGAAAACTTCTTTACTCTTGCCTCTTGCCTCTTGCCTTGCTATAACGACAATTTTCAACGCCAACCTACTTAGTGGTTAGTTGTCAGTAGCAAAGAAAAATTACAAAGTTAACCAGGGAAATTGACTAATGGAGGTGCTGCGGGTTCAACAGTTTTCCAACCGCTGTCAATGCCGTTTTCTATTTTTAGGGCATATTCGGAAGCTGCTTGGTTAGGGGCTGGGCTGGGTGTTTGACTCGCAGCTTTGCTTAACCACTGCTGATAGTTGCTAGGTGATTCCACAACGACCTTGGCTCGCATAGTGGCAAAGTATGTACCGCTATACTGAGAGTCAGTCAAATCATAGGTACCGGAGCGAATGGGGGTAAATTCAAAGTCGAGGTCGTTACCAGGAATAATGTCTTGTTTGAGGCGGAAAGCGGGGATATAAAACCCGTGAAGTACATCTTCCGAATGGAGATTTAGACGGATACGGCTACCCTGCGGTAAATGCAATTCTGTACTGGTAACATTGCTTTGAGGATAATGAAACACCCAAGCCCACTGTTTAGCTAATACATCAATGTGTTCTAAATTCTCACCTGCTGAGACTGCTGAAGCTTCACCCAGTGCAGCATCAGCGGTTTCTGTCCTCATCGGATTATGTAAATGGATCTGATGAGAAGGTCCCTGGATGCCCATTTCTTCGTAAACTTGGTAACTATAACCCGCAATCCATAACACCAACATAATTGGGATTGCCGTCCAAACTACTTCTAAAGTAACGTTACCTTCAATATGCGGACCATCGCCTAAATCATTGGCTTTCGCCCGATGGAAACAAATAGAATAGAAAAGAGTAGCAGTTACTCCCAGGAAAATCAAAGATCCTAATGTTACCAAAAAGCTAAATAAATCATCAATTAGATGAGATTCAGCAGCCCCTTGAGGAGGAAGCCAAGAATAAGCCTGTTTACCAATCCATAGACTAGAAAGAGTTACCGCAACTGCCCCAGTAACTATGGTCAAAAAGTTGAGAAATTGCCGAATTTTCATAATGGTCAGTTGTTAGTTGTCAGTAGTCAGTAGTCAGTGGTCGGTCGTTAGCTAAGAATTTTTACCGATTACCAATTACTAATCACCCATTACCGATTACCAAATATTTGATTGATGTCTTTTCCGGCTCTTAGTAATTTATCGGCTGTATTGTGAACACCAAAATCTGCTGCCAAGTGCGCTCCTAATGTGCCGTGAAAATACATTAGTAACATAATAATTACACCGACAACCAAGTAAGAAATTTGAACTTCTCTCTCTTCGTATTTGCCAATAACGTAACGTTGCCAACCTCTCCAAAAGGTCATACCGACAATCATCGCTAATAGCAATACGCCGCCCACACCATGCCACATCATTGTCGGCATTGCCAGCATTCCCCAAGGACTTTTGATATCTGCTGGTGGGGCTGCCAACAACATTTCATAAAAACCTGCACCAACCGTGAAAAATGTAATCACAGCCGCAGCAAAAATGTTGTACCAGCCCACATCAAATAATTGAGAACGTTCAACCTTAATTCCCAAAAACTTGAACAACCATTTTTCCACAGGAAAAAATACACCTAAAAGATCAAAGATAATGGCAATGATAAATAAACCTAATGTGAGATGTACCAAATTAGGATGAATCGGAATGGCATAAGGTAAACCATTTGCACCCATTTGGTGACTAATTTGGTCTAATAATTCTGAATTCATGGCAAGATTCCATCCTTTACCGCTTCCACAACAGGTACAGTATGTAAGCCATACACCCATACAAGTTCATCACCAAGATATACTTGAAACCCAACCAGCACTGTTAATAAAACTGCCACAGCTATGTAATGAAATGGAAGTTTTTTTGAGTTACGACTTCGCAAAACATAACGCCAAGCTGTAATTGCAGCAATAATACCTGAAAGTGACCAACCGATAAGAGTATGAACATTTAATACTGATTTAGCCAGTTCGTAGGGTTTCGCTAAACCAGCTTCAAATTGACCAAAAATAATCGCCACAAAAATAGCTACTGTGGCAATACACATATTCCACCAACTCACCTCAAATAAGGTAGTTTTCCCAGTTAAATACCCAGCGACATCACAAAAAACAGAAAATAGAACCATCGCAATTACAAAGTGAACCACGATAGGATGTAAGGGATCTGGATATGGTAAATTATGCTCATTCAATGAAGTGAAAAAATCCAGCATTAAATTCTCCTAGACTTACTACTCCTTAGCCAAACTTGAATAATTGCTAGATACTCACTAACATCAATAAATTATTTGATAAATATGCTGTGAGTTCGCTGCAATGTATAACCAAATAGCCAATTACTTTTGGTCAAGTTATTTCCTCATAGTGACAACAGCAATTATGGATGTAGCTAAACTAAATCACTGTTAGAGGTTGAATTTACTAGATGTAAATTTTTATGAATTGTCCAAAAAACTAAAAGCAGAACTTCTAGAATTAATGAGAGAGACAACAACAGATTTTGATCTTGGCTCTATTACAATATTTTTAAATCAAAACCAAATATTTTTATGTTTATTGATGTACAATTACAAATTATCACTTTGTAATTTAAAAGACCGAAATATATAGTTTTTACAGTAGGTATGATCTGGGTTGAATAAGATTTCAAGAATAATTAAACGCAGATTAACGCAGACAAAGAAAGATGATTCTGTGCAATATTCTCTCTCTGCGCCTCTGCGCCTCTGCGTGAGACAAAATGCAATTCACTGATCCAAAAATCGCCGTCAACTGATATTTGTATTTATACTAACCTAAATCCCCAAATCCCTAATTAGCCTTGATAGGGATTATCCAGTCTATCTACAGAAACATTCACAGATAATGGTAGCCGACCGGGATTTAAGCGGGGTTCAGCCGCATAACCTACAGGTACTAAAACAGCAATACCTATATCTGGGTCATTTTCTGCACCAATTATAGCTTTGACCTGTTCCTCAATCCAACCATTCATAAAGCAGGTGGATAAACCCAAACTTTCCGCTGCTAACACTAAATTCGTAGCAGCTATCATGGCATCTTTAATGGCGTATTCCCGGAGCTTGTCTCCTAAACTAGCTTGAAATTGGGGAATCGCACCTCTAAAATAATTAACTGTTCCCTCATTCCAAGCCCCAGTGGCTGCACCTTGCTCTAAAATGGGTGTTAAATCTTTTCCTCCCGCAGCAGCGTCAGCCGCGAAAACAAAGGTAACAGGTGCTTGAATAATTTGTTGTTGCTTCCAAGAAGCTGCACATAATGCTTCTTTTTGGGCTTTGTCCTGCACTAAAACTATTCTCCACGATTGGACGTTAAAACTACTGGGTGCAGCTACGGTTAATTCTACCAGTTGCTTAAGTAGTTCTGGGGAGATGGGATCTTGTTTAAAGGTTTTGATGGAACGACGTTGTACTATGGCAGTAGGTACGTCTAATGCTTTGATTTGGGTATTTGAAGTCACGGTATTTTCCTCTGTTTTATCCTATGTGCTTAGGGTAACGCTTTTTTGTACGCATTTCAATTGATGGACTGTTATTCAGAATGCACTTCAATCAACCGTAAGGTAAATTGCATATTTTCTGCCACTGGTCATGGTTGAACTGATTAACAGTATAAACACTGTTTAACTCAGTATAAGT
>NZ_VILC01000140.1:0-8225 GCF_009712065.1 Aphanizomenon sp. UHCC 0183
CCAAAATTCTTTAACCAATATTTTATCATCATCTGTATCAACAGCTTGTAAATTTTTAACTACTGCTAATGGCAGTCCAGTTAGTTTGACGATAAAATCTAAATCAATACCTTCTCGTAACATATTTACAGCAACTTGGGTTAAACCTTGCTGCAAACCTTTTTCCCATGCTTCTTGTAATGTTTGCGCTGGAATTGATAGGTTGTTCATATTCTTTGTATTTATGTAGTTATATTTTTTGACTCTGATTCTATTGTATCATAAGCAATGATAATTTATCAAAGAAGTCGGGGATCTAAATTGCAGGTTTAGCCATTTGCAAATATTGGTAAGATTTGATAGGTTAACCAGCCTAAAAATAAGCCTAATAAAGATGTACCTGCTAAAATTCCAAATGAATGCCATTTGCTCAAAGATTTGGTTAAATCTCGTTTTGCACGAGGATAAGCGAACAAAAATATAACCGCAGAAACAAAAAAGCCTCCAGTTAGTACAAACAATAAATAATTTGAATTGAATAGTAAATTTATTAGTGAGAAACATATTAGTATAAATAAAAGCAACCAAAATAAATATCGCTCCTTATTGGGACGTGAAGCAGCAAGCAAAAAAAGTAGAGAAGAATACAAAACCCAACCGTGAACCCCAACCAAAACTTGGTTCAATTGACCATACTTATACACAGAAAGCAAAAGTGCAGACCAAAAAGCCAAAGCTGTAACTAACAAGTCATTCGGAACAGAAGTAAAAATCGAAACTGAAGTTAAAGCCGAAGCTAAGGCCGAAGTTAAAGTCATAAGTAAAGGTAAAGGTCCTGATAAAAAGCCACAAACTAAATAATAAAAACCAATAAATCCCAATTTAACCCAAGGAATATTCTTACTATTTACCCTTGTATTTGGAGAATTATTAACACCTACAATAACAGGAAATGTTTTATCAGTCCTAATGGTTTTATATTGAGTTTTCTGACTAACCTGATAAACCTGATTACTAAAATCAGGCAATAACTTTAACCATTCTCTCATAGATTGCGGACGATTTTCCGCTTCTAAATTCATACCTTTAAGTATTGCCCGATTCAACTCATCACTAATACCAACAACATATTTATTAGGAGAAATTAAAGGCTTATTATATAATTTTCTATTCAGCGAACTTTCTGGACGTTTACCTGTAACTGCATAATATAAAGAAGCAGCAAGAGTATAAACATCTATCGTTACTTGTCTATTACCTCCCATTTGTTCATAAGGTGCAAAAGCAATATTAGCAGGATGATGAGAAGTAAAATATCCATCTTGGGGCATTATTTCCCCAGCAATTCCAAAGTCAATTAAAACAGCTTTACCATTTTTTTGTACCATAATATTACCAGGGTGTGCATCCCGATGAACTAAACCCTGATGATGAACAAAAATTAAAGCCTCTCCAATTTGTTTGATATATCCTACCGCTTCTAATTCTGGTAATGCTCCCCGTTTCTGGACTAAATTAAATAAACTCTCACCCGGGACAAAGTCCATTACTAAACAATATGTTTTACCATCTTCAAATAATTCTGTTACACGGACAATATTCGGGTGTGGTTGTTGAGAAAGTTGTGCTAATTTGCGTCCTTCTTGAATAAATCTTTTTACATAATTGGGGTATTCAGAATCGCACTTCAGGATTTCATTCGGCGTTTTTATAACTACCCACTGCTTTAAAAGTGTATGTTGTGCTTGATACGTAATTCCAAAACCACCTTCTCCCAAGACTTTTTCTATAACGTATCTTCCACCCTGTAATTTATACCCCTTTTGCCAAACCATAGGTTATAAATCCCTAAAATATAGTTATGTACATTTTGGCACAGTTGGGTATGATTTGGGTAAATATGCTAATTTTTTGATTCTCACGCAATATCTTGAATTAACAATTACTGGTAAAGTGATTATTGTGTATATAGCATTTCCCCAAGCTAGTGATGACTTATGAATACACCAATTAATTTTTTCAATCCTCAAAATGAAATAAATCAACAAATATTAAATAACAAATTGAGAGTTTTCGCAGACTTTAATAATGCTGATGAAGATAGTAATTTGCGGTTAAATTCTATTGGCACAATGGAAGATTTAGCACGTCAGAAAATTGAATTACAAAATGGTAAAATACTAACTTTTTATAGCGAAGATTTAGAAGTTGAAGGAATAGTTAAACATTCTCCAGAAGAAAATATTTGGGTTGCGATAATTGATTGGGATAATATTAGACAAGTGGAAGATTTACCTCAATTGATTAAATAAGAATTACCCTAAAATCTCTCTCAACTTCTCCATCAAATCTTCCGCTAATTCCAACAACTCAACCTCATTAATAGAACTATTACCAGAAGCGCGACTACTTCCAAAAATCACAACATCACCAACTAAAAAATCCTTAGCTGCAAAAATCCGATCTTTCTCCGTTAATTGACTCAAACAATATTCCAAACCACCAATAATTTCATCATGAGATTTATTCTGTAAACGTTTTCTTACCTCCACCGCAACCAGATCATCACTTTCTAAGAAAGTAGTAATTTTCTCAATATAACCCGGTTCATCGTCATCATCACCCCAAGTTTCTAACCAATCACCATCTATATCTTCAAAATATAAATCAGCCGCTTCTAACCCATATTTCATAATATCATCTTCTAATTGACGGGCTGATTCTAAATGTTGTAAAAACTGTTCTAGTCTTTTTTGACGTTCAGTAATTTCTTGGTTAATCATAATTACCTCTATGAGAATTTTTGCTATACATAATCAAACTAACGAAACACTATAAATTTATTTTTTGATAAATACCATTGTTCAGATTATCACTCTTATCTAGTGCTAAATTAACTATCTGATTGATAAAATCACTTTCACCAGGATTAAAACTTAAAAATAATCCTCTCTCTATTCCCCAAGAAATCAAAGTATCTTCCCAATCATCAGCTTTTGTTTGTGTAAATTCTTGAGATTGGCTAGTCAGTTGAATACAAAGAGGTTGTTCTTGAATACTACTAACTATTATATCACTTGCCATAGATAAGTCTACAATATAGCGTTGTAAGGCTTGACCACCATTCAGCTTAATGACATTAGCAATCAAGTTAATTAATTTTTCATCCTCCTGATTGAACTCACCAGACATTAATTTTTTTCTCCAAATATGAAATTTGGGGTCATTTTTACTTAACCATCTAGGAAACAATTCACCATACCAGTATCTTTCAGGAGGTGTCATTAATTCATAAACGTCTTGTCTTTCTGCTTCAGAAGTTAAACGTTTTATATCAAGTCTAATTTCTGTATCTCGAATAAATTGTTGTAAAAACAAAAGCACAAAACGTTTAGACATCAGTTTACCAGGTTTCTCATCTTTAATCCAGTTGTTAATCTGGTTTAACTTAATTGCTAAACTGGGATCTATGGTTGATGCTTCCTCAATTAATGATTTGAGTTTTTCCTTAATTTGTTGTGGATGCAAAATATATAGCTGAAAAATAATAAAAATCTTTATTTAGTTTAGATATTGTTAATGGTTTTGTAAAGTAACAATTTATTTAGTTAACATAAATACATTTTAATGTAATTAAGCCATTATCCCGGAAATTGGTTTCCGGGTGGGTATAGAAGCATACAAATAACCCCTAATTAACTTTTTTCCACCAAATAACCACAACGATGTTCACCATGAATCAACCAATGAGTCCGTTCCACAGTACAATCTGGAAGAATAGCCGCAAACATTTCCAATTCATGACCACAAACGCTGGGAAAAGATTCCGCAACATCAGAAATAGCGCAGGTATGTTCCACAAAAATGAATCTTTCCGCACCACTAGCATCTGATTCCACAGCGTGAAACTCCGCCATAAAACCTTCAGCCTTTCGCAATTCTATCAAATTTGCGACTCGTTCCTGCAAAGAACCATTACCCACCCGTTCTCGATATTCTTGGGCTTTGCGTTCCCACTGTTTCCGTAAAATAGACTTTACTTGGTCACGTCCCACAGTTTCCGCTAAGGTGTCCAAGAGAGAAACCGCAAACTCGCCATAACCATCACTTAAGCGGTTGGCACTTTTTTGTAAGTGTTGTCTTCCGCCCCGACTCAAGTGATAAACGTGCTGCGGTCTGCCCATACTCGGCTGTGCTGATACCGAATATATAACTAGCTCCTCCGTCTCTAAATCCTTTAAATGACGGCGAATCGCTTGGGGACTCACATCCAAAAAGTTCGCCAACTCAACAGCCGTTGCTTGTGAGTGTTTCAATAGATACTCTAGGATATCCTGCTTAGTTGAGGTCTGCTGGGTAGTCGCCATCTTCTCTACTAGACGCTTCGCAAACGTCCCAAAATAAAAAACTTTTTTTCTGAAAATTTAACTTAAACAACATTGTTGTTGTTAATCTATCGTACAATGAAAATAGATTAAACAACAGCCGAGTTGTTTTAGCTGTTAAGCCTATTCTAGCAGTCCTGTTAGGAATCGGTAACACAAAACGGGAATTAGCTTTGTGCAACCCGTCGCCCGTCCTTTAAAGAGAACACAAGAGAACCGATGAGCGCATCCGTCACCACTTTAGTCAACCAACCTTATAAGTACGGCTTTGTTACCGATATTGAAGCCGATACTATCCCTCGTGGGTTAAGCGAAGATGTTGTTCGCCTGATTTCCGCCAAGAAGAATGAACCGGAATTCATGCTGGAATATCGTCTCCGAGCATATCACCAATGGCTGAAAATGACAGAACCAACTTGGTCTCATGTCCAATATCCGCCTATTAATTATCAGGATATTATTTATTATTCTGCACCGAAACAAAAGAAAGCTAAACTCAACAGTTTAGACGAAGTTGATCCCACTTTATTGGAAACCTTTGCAAAATTAGGTATTCCTTTAAATGAACAAAAGCGATTAAGTAACGTTGCTGTTGATGCGATTTTTGATAGTGTTTCTGTGGCTACTACATATAAAGAAAAACTCGCTAAAGACGGTGTAATTTTCTGTTCTTTCTCGGAAGCACTGCAAGAACACCCAGAATTAATTAAAAAATATTTGGGTAGCGTTGTTCCCATTGCTGATAATTATTTTGCAGCTTTAAATGCGGCTGTGTTTAGTGATGGTTCTTTCGTTTATATTCCCAAAGGCTTAAAATGTCCAATGGAATTGTCTACCTATTTCCGCATTAACAACGGCGATACAGGACAATTTGAACGGACTTTAATTGTCGCCGAAGCAGGTAGTTATGTTTCTTATTTAGAAGGTTGTACAGCACCCATGTACGACAGCAACCAATTACACGCGGCGGTTGTGGAATTGGTGGCTTTAGATAATGCGGAAATTAAATATTCTACTGTACAGAACTGGTACGCTGGAGATGTCAATGGTAAAGGCGGAATTTACAACTTTGTAACTAAACGTGGTTTGTGTCAAGGTGTGAATTCTAAGATTTCTTGGACTCAAGTAGAAACCGGTTCAGCTATTACTTGGAAGTATCCTAGTTGTGTGTTAGTTGGTGATAATTCTGTGGGTGAATTTTACTCGGTTGCATTAACAAATAATATGCAGCAAGCTGATACTGGAAGTAAGATGATTCACGTGGGGAAAAATACCCGCAGTACAATTATTTCTAAAGGTATTTCTGCTGGTAAATCTAGCAATAGTTACCGGGGTTTGGTGAAGATTAATCCCACTGCTAAGGGTGCGAGAAATTATTCTCAATGTGATTCGATGTTAATTGGTGATAATGCTCAAGCTAATACTTTTCCTTATATTCAAGTTCAGAATAATACGGGTAAGGTTGAACATGAGGCTTCTACTTCTAAAATTGGTGAAGATCAATTATTCTTTTTCGCTCAACGGGGTATTTCTTCGGAAGATGCTATTTCGATGATGATTAGCGGTTTCTGTAAGGATGTTTTTAATCAGCTTCCTATGGAGTTTGCTGTTGAGGCTGATAAGTTGTTGAGTTTGAAACTAGAGGGTAGTGTGGGTTAAGAAAACGAACCACAGAGGCACAGAGTACGCAGAGAAAGAGAGGAAGAGAAGATGATTGTTGAGAATAGTGATTTGATTTTGTCGGTTAAGGATTTGACGGCTGATGTTGATGGAACTCAGATTTTGAAGGGGTTGAATTTGCAGGTTCGCGCTGGGGAAGTTCACGCGATTATGGGTCCAAATGGTTCTGGGAAGAGTACGTTTTCTAAGGTGTTAGCGGGACATCCAGCTTATACTGTTACTGGTGGTGAGGTGATTTTCCAGGGACAAAATCTTTTGGATATGGAAGCCGCAGACAGGGCTAGGAGTGGTGTGTTTTTAGCTTTTCAATATCCTCTGGAAATTCCTGGTGTGAGTAATTTGGATTTTTTACGGGTGGCTTATAATTCTCGTCGGAAGGCTCAAGGTTTAGAAGAGGTTGACGCTTTCGATTTTGATGATTTGGTTGAGGAAAAGCTGGATGTTGTGAAGATGAATTCTTCTTTTCTGAATCGCAGTGTGAATGAGGGTTTCTCCGGTGGGGAAAAGAAGCGGAATGAAATTCTGCAAATGGCGATTTTAGAACCTAAATTAGCTATTTTGGATGAAACTGATTCTGGTTTGGATATTGATGCTCTGAAAATTGTCGCTAATGGTGTTAATCAGTTAACTAATGCTGAAAATGCGACGATTATGATTACTCACTATCAGCGTCTTTTAGATTATATTGTCCCTGATTTTGTTCACGTTATGGCGCAGGGACAAATTATTAGAAGTGGTGGTAAGGAGTTGGCTCTTGAGTTGGAATCTCGCGGTTATGATTGGGTTCTAGAAGAAGCTTTGGGAGTGGGTGTGTAATGAGTATTCCAATTAATGTAGAGACGTTTCATGAAACGTCTCTACAACAAAATCTATTAGATAGAGATGCTTTTTTAAGTGGTTTATTAAGTCGGGTAACTACCAAAAAATCAGATGGTTGGTTACAGGATTTGCGCGACGGTGCTGCTAATTGGGTGCGTCATTCTGTTATCCCCAATACCCGCGAGGAAGAATGGCGATTTACTGATTTATCACCTTTGAAACAGGTAACATTCAATAATAATGTAGAGACGTTCCATGGAACGTCTCTACAATCCATGATTTTACCTGAAGTTTCTCAGCGGTTAGTTTTTGTAAATGGTGTTTATGCACCTGATTTATCTAATACTGAAGATTTACCTGCTGGTTTGAAAGTTGGTAATTTGGATGTTTTACCTGGTGAAGTTGTTCAGGAATATTTAGCGCAAGCTGAAGGTGCTAAAGAAGTTTTTACGGCTTTAAATACTGCGGCTCTAAATGATGTCGCGGTGGTATGGGTTGCTAAAAATGTGGTTGTGGAAACTCCTATTCATTTACTTTTTGTTTCTGTTTCTGGTGAGTCTCCAACTATTTCCCAACCTCGTGTTTTAGTAGTCGCTGAAAGTAATTCTCAGGTGGGTTTGATTGAGGAATATACGAACCACAGAGACACGGAGAACACAGAGAAGGAAGTCTATTTTACTAATGGGGTAACGGAAATCTGGGTAAATGAAAATGCTCAGGTGAGTCATAATAGAGTTGTGCGGGAAGGTGCTGCGGCTTTTCATATTGGGAAAACTGCTGTTACTCAGGCGCGATATAGTCGTTATAATTGTAATGCGGTGACGGTTGGTGGCAAAATATCACGTCACAATTTGGAGATTTTGCAAACTGGTGAGCAAACGGAAACGACGCTCAATGGTTTAACTGTGATTGCTGATAATCAATTGGCTGATACTCACAGTGCTTTGTCTTTAAATCATCCCCATGGTGTGAGCAAACAGTTACACAAGTGCATTATAGGCGATCGCGCTCGTGGTGTCTTCAATGGTAAGATTTTTGTTCCTAAACCGGCGCAGTTAACTAACGCTTCTCAATTAAATCGCAATTTGTTGTTATCGTCTAAGTCGAGAATTGACACCAAACCTCAATTAGAAATCACTGCTGATAATGTTAAATGCGCTCATGGTGCTACTGTCAGTCAGTTAGAGGATGATCAAATATTCTACCTGCAAAGTCGCGGTATTGATGAAAATAATGCTCGCAAGTTATTAGTTAATGGTTTCGCAATGGAAGTTATTAACTTTATCCCTGTTGCTTCTTTGCGTGAGAGTTTGTTGAAAACTGTTACCAGTCTCACGAATAAATAAACGCATTGCACTAAAT
>NZ_VILC01000140.1:8364-15582 GCF_009712065.1 Aphanizomenon sp. UHCC 0183
AACTTTTCAAATACCCTCTAAAACGAACTAAATTTCTGAATGATTAATAGTCGGTTTTAACCGACTTTTGCTATTAGCCAGGGAATTTATTCCTTGGCGTATTAAAATCCCTGAACTCTTTATTAAAAATGACCATCACTTCTACCAAATCTCTCGCTGATAAAGTCCGCTCTGACTTCCCCATTTTACATCAGGAAGTTCACGGTAAACCCCTGGTTTATCTCGATAATGCGGCTACTTCTCAAAAGCCTTTGTTCGTTTTAAATGCTTGGCGTGATTATTACGAACAATATAATTCTAATGTTCATCGTGGCGCACATTTCTTGAGCGGAAAGGCTACTGATGCTTATGAAGGTGCGCGTGATAAGATTGCTAAGTTTATTAATGCGAAATCACGTCAAGAAATTGTTTACACTCGCAATGCAACTGAAGCCATTAACCTAGTCGCTTACAGTTGGGGAATGAACAATTTACAGCCAGGAGATGAAATTATTCTCTCAGTCATGGAACACCATAGTAATATTGTTCCTTGGCAATTTGTGGCTCAAAAAACAGGCGCGGTTTTGAAGTTTGTCGAATTAACACCGGCAGAAACTTTTGATTTGGAACAGTTTAAAAACTTGATTTCTGACAAAACAAAACTGGTGTCTATCGTGCATATTTCTAATACTTTGGGTTGCATAAATCCAGTTAAAGAAATAGCCGAAATTGCTCACAGATATGGTGCGAAATTCTTACTTGATGCTTGCCAAAGTGTCCCCCATACTCCCATTGATGTTCAATCACTTGACTGTGATTGGTTGGTGGCTTCTGGACATAAAATGTGCGCTCCCACTGGCATTGGCTTTTTATATGGTAAGTTGGAATTACTAGAAGCAATGCCGCCATTTTTCGGTGGTGGTGAGATGATTGCAGAGGTATTTTTAGACCATTCTACCTATGCAGAATTACCCCATAAATTTGAAGCTGGTACTCCGGCTATTGGGGAGGCGATCGCCCTTGGTGCAGCTATAGATTATCTTACTAATATCGGTATGGATAAAATCCATGCCTATGAAACCGAATTAACTGCCTATTTATTCGCGCAATTAGGGCAAATACCCCAAATTAGAATCTACGGACCAAAACCCAATGCTCAAGGGGAAGGGAGAGCCGCATTAGCCGCTTTTACAGCCGAGGGTGTCCACGCTAATGATTTAGCAACTTTGTTAGATCAAGAAGGTGTAGCGATTCGTTCTGGACACCATTGTACGCAACCATTACACCGTTACTTGAGTTTATCAGGAACTGCACGAGCAAGTTTATCTTTTTACAATACCCGCGAGGAAATTGATATTTTCATCAAAGCATTGAAGGAGACTTTGGACTTTTTTGCTGGTGTGTTTGGCGATTGACACTCTCACTGTCTTTAGCCACTGAGATTCTTAGTTCAACGAGTCCACTTAACTTACAGCGATTTCCAATCTTATGAGGTACATCTTAGCCCCCTCATCGCTTGCGGGGAGGGGGTTGGGGGTGGGGTTCTTGTTCCAGGTTTGATGACAATTTGCTGTAAACCCCTTGCGGTATTTAAGCCAGAGGTGGTTCTCTCCCCAAGCGTTAACTTTCCCTCTGTCCGAAGGTAGTTGCATCATCTCGTTCCCAGTCTCTGACTGGGAATGAATTCTAGAAGGCTCTGCCTTCAATGATATTATAGGCAGAGCCTCATCAAGTGCATTCCTAGTCAGAGACTAGGAACGAGATGTGGTATGGATTTGAGCTTAAGTTGACACATATCAGCTTTTGCTTTACCCCTACCCGCAGAATCTTAGCAGTATTGTATTGAATCCTGACCCTAATTAAAATGTTGCATATACATATACAAAGTTAGTAATTTTTAGCAAAATATGCCATAACAGAAGCGAAGATACTCCGATCATTAGGTGTCTATAGATGAAATATTCTCAGATTCAATTTAGCCAAAGCCTTGCGGATATTGATCTTTTCCAACTCCAAGAACTGTTTAATCTGGCTGCTTTTTGGGCAAAAGGACGTAGTATTAAGGATTGGGGTATAGCTCTTGCTAACAGTGAACCTGTTATTTCTATCTGGGATAGGGAATTATTAATTGGTTTTGCTAGAGCCACCTCTGATGGCATCTATCGCGCTACAATTTGGGATGTTGTCATTCATCCAGATTATCAAGGTAACGGATTGGGTAGCAAGTTGGTGGAAACGGTTTTAAGTCATCCCCGAATGCAGAAGGTAGAGCGTGTATACTTAATGACAACGCACCAACAGGAGTTTTATGAAAAGATTGGTTTTCAAGTCAATAACACCACAACAATGGTTTTAGATAATCAATCTAATTTTGAGGCTTTTGTCACTGAAGAGATTTGTTTGCAAGAGTCCCTGTAGGTATGGATATTTGCAGTCTAGTTAACTGCGATGTTTCTTCCTGGTTGGTGGGAAAAGGCAAAATTTCTAATTTTCCTCCCATCAATTCTACCAGACGTTGATTGAGTAAAAGTTTCATTCCTGGTGATAAATCTATATTTTCCTGAGTTGTTTGCGGTTCTGATTTCATCAAATGCAGAGATTCATTTGTGATTACTGTATCAGTGGGTATGTCTAACCAAATATTGACCCAATTATCTGGAGATTGTAAGTTGCTAGAAAGATGTATATTCCCTTCTTCCATGTTAGCAATTGTTGTATCTATCAAATTGATTAATACTTGTTTGAGCCAATGGTAATCTGTCAAAATCTGAATTTCTGGATCTGACGGTGATAAAATAAAAGGATAATTGCGGTTAACGGCTAGTAAATAAGTTAGTTCATAAACTTCCTGGAGAAATTCACTTAATTGCAAAGCCTGAATATCTAATTTATTTCTACCAGATTCAATTTTGGAAACATTGAGAATTTCATCAATTAGTTTTAATAATTTCAGAGATTTTTCGTAAGCTTGTTGGACAAATTCTCGCTCTTCTTGGGAATTTTCACACAAATCTGCCAAAATCAGTTGATGTAAACCCATCATACTCCCTAAAGGCGATCGCAATTCATGACCAATCCTAGCTAAAAAACCCCCTTGAAATTGGCTCATTTCCCGCGCCTGATAGTAGGCTAATTGGGTTTGCTCTAATTCTGCCAAAAGTGGGTTTTCTTGCTGTTGTGGAGCATTTTCAACGGGAACGGATGCAGATTTGCTAGACTGAAGGAATAATCTACAAAAACCTATTCCTAATCCTATTCCCGCGCCTAAATATAGCCAGTTACTAAAATTCATAATTATCTAATTTAATACTACCTTGTCGTAAAATCTGCCAATTGTTCCCTGTCCATTTAGCAACAGTGGAAGGTATTCCCAAACCTTGGTATTCCGTTGATTCTAATGTTAAAACCTCTGGAAATTGAGCTTCTATAGCTGCTTTGGTTTCTAAAGCTGGTTGTCCTGATAAATTAGCGCTAGTTGTCGCCATTGGACCAGTTTGCGCCAAAATAATTTGAGCAACTGGATGATTGGGGACGCGAATTCCAATAGTAGTCGGTTCAACAGGATTCATGACAGTGGGAATTTTGTCACTAGCTGGTAAAACTAAAGTTAAAGCACCTGGCCAATATTGATTAACAATTTTTTGCCAGGTTTGATATTCTCTTTGGCTACCTTGAACATAATCCCATAAATCTTCGGCTTTGGCAGCCATTAAAATTAAAGGTTTATCGAAACTGCGTTGTTTCGCAGCATAAATTAATTCTGCTTGTACTGGTATGGTGGCTAATGCAGGGACGGTATCTGTAGGGAAACTAATGAGTTTTCCCGCTTTTGCAGATTCTATTAGGACTGATAATGAAAGATTCATAAAGATGGTTTTTCTGCTGGTGTTTTGAGTTAAGGATGATTTTTTTGATATTATTATCATAGTAGAAATGGGGTTTAAAAACATGACTCAACTAACACCAAAACAACCAGCAAGAAGAGGAAGAATTTTCCCTGAGTTGACTTTATCACCGGAAGAATTGGCTAGACGTAAGGCTGAAAATGAGGCATTTCACAAACGTTGTCGGGCAATTTTTGAGCGTGTTCGTCCTGAGTTGATTAAAGAACATTATAATTGGTATATTGCCGTAGAACCTGATAGTGGTGATTATTTTGTTGATCAAGATATAGAAGTTGCTAGTCAGCAAGCACGAGAAAAACACCCTCATGCTGTACATTGTATGTTTCGGTTGAATGAAATTGGAGCAGTTGGGAGAATATGATAGAGGGTTATTTTGGTGATGGGGGGCAGCTATTTTTTGAAATTGATTTGATTAATGCTGATGCTTTAAACTTACCTGTAGAGACAATGTTAGATACTGGCTTTACAGGTTTTCTAGCAATTAATAAACAAGATTTAGAAGCACTAGATTGGCAGTTTATTCGGGAACAAGAATTGATCACAGCCCAAGGAGAAAAAGCTTTTGATTTATATTTAGGTAAAGTGATTTTGGATGATCAAGAGTATGAAATTCCTGTTTATGCTGGAGATGAATTAACGGAGATTTTATTGGGTTCTCGCTGGTTGGAGTTTTTGCCTTTGGTGGTGAATTTTCAAGCTGGTGTTTTGACTTTAGGATGATTTTTTGGATACTATTATAATAGTACAAATGGGGTTTAAAAACATGACTCAACTAACACCAAAACAACCAGCAAGAAGAGGAAGAATTTTCCCTGAATTGACTTTATCGCCGGAAGAGTTAGCTAAACGTAAAGCAGAAGATGAACAATTTTATCAACGTTGTTGGGCAATTTTTCAAAGATTACTGCCTGAGTTGATGAAAGAACATTATAACTCGTATATTGCTGTAGAACCAGATAGCGGTGATTATTTCATTGATCAGGATATGGAAGTCGCTAGTAAAAAATCACGGGAGAAACATCCTAATGTGATACATTTTCTATTTCGCATCAATGAAACAGGGGTAACAGGAAGAATATGATACAGGGTTATTTTGGTGATGAGGGGCAGCTTTTCTTTGAAATTGAATTAATTACTGCTGAAGGCTTAAATCTGCCTGTAGATGCTTTATTTGATACTGGATTCACAGGCTTTATGGCTATTAATAAACAAGATTTAGAAGGATTGAATTGGTCATTTATACGCAAGCAACGTTTACGCACTGCACAGGGAGAGTCAAGATTTGATATCTATTCAGGTAAAGTGATTTTGGATAATCAAGAGGATGAAATTCCTGTTTATGCTGGAGATGAATTAACGGAAATTTTATTGGGTTCAGCGTGGTTGGAGTTTTTGCCTTTGGTGGTGAATTTTCAAGCTGGTGTTTTGACTTTGGGATGATTTTTTTGATATTATTATAATATTAGAAATGGGGTTTAAAAACATGACTCAACTAACACCAAAACAACCAGCAAGAAGAGGAAGAATTTTCCCTGAATTGACTTTATCACCGGAAGAGTTGGCTAGACGTAAGGCTGAAAATGAGGCAGAGTATCAACGTTATCGAACAATTTTTGAGCGTGTACGTCCTGAGTTGATCAAAGAACATTATGGTTGGTATATTGCTATTGAGTTAAATAGTGGTGATTACTTAATTGATCAAGATAAAGAAATTGCACATCAAAAAGCCCGCGATAAATACCCAAATGCTGATCATTGCGTTTTTTGTTTGAATGAATCTGGAGCAACTGGGAGAATATGATAGAGGGTAAATTTGGTGAAAAAAAGCAGCTATTTTTTGAAATTGAGTTGGTTGCTAATGATGGTTTAAGTTTGCCTGTGGATGCTTTATTTGATAGTGGTTTCACAGGCTTTATGGCTATTAATACACAAGATTTAGATGGACTTAATTGGAATTATGTAGATAAAGAAATTCTGCGAACTGTTAGGGTGAAATCACGTTTGAAAGATATTTGGGTAAAGTGATATTGGATAACCAAGAGTATGAAATTCCTGTTTATGCTGGAGATGAATTAACGGAGATTTTATTGGGTTCAGAGTGGTTGGAGTTTTTGCCTTTAGTGGTGAATTTTCAAGCTGGTGTTTTGACTTTGGGATGAATGATTTTGGGGAAATAAACCACGAAGGCACGAAGAGCGCGAAGGTAAGAAAAGAAGAGAGAAAAGAGTTATTTTTAATTTATTGGTAAGTCGCGCAAGTAGTAAAATTTATCTGTTTTCCCATCGTTTCCTTTTTCTCTTCCTAAGTAACCTGTTAGGGGTGATGATAGTTCTATTAAAATTTCATACATTTCTCCTGGTTTTAATGGTTGTGGTAGATTTGAACCGAAATATGCACCATGTAAAGCGTCAACTCCAGCAGATTCTATTCCTGAGTTTTGTAGATAGTTTTTGACGAGTTGGATAATATGCGATTGCAACTTAATCTCTTTTTCTATTTTATCTATATATTCGTTAATTTTATCATCAATTTGTCCTGGTTCTAAGTATTGCTTTAATTCAATTAAGTTTATCGCACCTGGATATTTTGCTTTGAGTTCAACTAATTTTTGTAATGTCATAGCTTTGATAATACTGACTTTCCATTCTTTTGATGATTTGAGATTATCTGAAGTAGCGTTACCTGGACCTATTACTAATTTTGGTGAATTCAGAAATTTATCTGCACCTAAGTGCATTCCACCTAGTTTAAGTAATTCCTCAACTGTACCACTAGGAATACTTTTACCTGCTTTACATTCACAGACTAAAGGATAAGGTTGGGAACAATATAAATCTAATCCTCCCGCACCACCTTTATAAGCAGTTTCAACTTTAAATCCTAAAAAATCAAGGCTATCCCGTGCGATGTTTTCAAAGTCTGTACCCGCTTGATAGCTATTTTTTTTCTCTTCAAATTCTATGCTTCTATCTCCTAAAGATGCTATGGTTTTTATCCAAGTTAAATCAGCATTTATTGTATTTGTAGTTGGTGCATTACTCCAACCTAAAAATACTTTGATTTCATTTTCTAATTGTTGTGCTGCTGGGTTATTGTTGGTTATTTGTGATAATGCGCTTTGCAATTCTTCTAGTTCAGGATGTAGGGGAGGTTCTAGTTTTTCTAATTGTTGTTTGCGTTGAATAAATACCTGATCACTTAATACAGGTTTATCTTCAGAAACATTTAGATAATCAGGTAATGGTACAAACTGATTATTTGACTTTACTACTATTTCAATTGATTTAGACAACTGATATAAGTAGGTAAGCAAAAAAAATTAAAGGTGTGTCAA
>NZ_VILC01000141.1:0-8076 GCF_009712065.1 Aphanizomenon sp. UHCC 0183
TTTGGCTATCGGCTGATTTTGACCATGCCGGATACAATGAGTCAGGAAAGAAGACTCATGCTAAGAGCTTATGGGGCGCAATTAGAGTTAACACCGGGGGTAGAGGGAATGCGGGGAGCGATCGCTAAAGCCACAGAAATCGTCGCCATCACCCCCAATGCTTATATGTTGCAACAATTCAGTAATCCTGCTAACCCCCAAATTCACGCTTGCACCACCGCTGAAGAGATTTGGCATGATACAGATGGAGAAGTTGACATCCTTGTCTCAGGAGTAGGAACTGGGGGAACAATTACGGGCGTATCCGAGGTAATTAAACAGCGCAAATCCAGTTTTCAAGCAGTTGCAGTTGAACCAGTTAATAGCCCAGTGTTATCAGGAGGAAAAGCCGGTCCACACAAGATTCAAGGTATCGGACCCGGATTTATTCCCGCCATTTACCGTTCTGAACTGATAGATGAAGTCATTCCAGTCTCAGATGACCAAGCGATTATCTACAGTCGGCGGTTAGCAAAAGAAGAAGGACTGCTATCAGGAATTTCTGCTGGTGCGGCTTTATATGCAGCGTTGCAACTAGCTAAACGTCCAGAGAATGCCAATAAATTGATAGTTATGGTCCAGCCTAGCTTTGGTGAACGCTACCTCAGTACCTCGTTGTTTAAAGATGCGGATGAGAATGAATGGTTAACTAAACTTTGAAAATTTAATCATTGGTGATAGAAATAATTATTTTTTTATCTCCTGTCTTTCCTGTTGATTAACCCTCTTCTGTCATTCTCGCCAAATCAAAATCTGAAACCCTTATTTATCAAAGCTTTTAGTGATTTATTAATCTTTCAAAATACTCGCCATATTTTGTTAGTAATAAACGGTTCAAACCTTTAAGATATATGGATTTGAAAATTAGGAAATTATTTTTTGATTCCCAGTTTGACAGAAGAGAGTTAAGTAGGTTGGCGTTGAAAATTTTCGTTATAGCAAGGCAAGAGGCAAGAGTAAAGAAGTTTTCAGTGATTTTACGTTTCTTTACACAGTTTGGTTTTATTGTGTTCACCGTGTTCACCTACTTACTATCATTTTTTTTCACCAAAAAAATTGAAGAAGGAGTCAGGAGTCAGTAGCCAGGAGTCAGAATCAATCAGTCGAGGATTCAAACCTGCGACTGATTAAAGACCACCAAATCGTAGATTTGGTGGTGGTCTTAAACCCAGTTATTCATCCGCCACTCGCACAGAATTCATTCTGAATTCTGACTCGGTGACTCCTGAATTCTGTTCGATAAACAAATACAACTAAGTAGGTGAACACAATAAAACCAAACTGTGTAAAGAAATGTAAAATCGCCCAAACCCTCTTCACTCTTGCCTCTTGCCTCTTGCCTTTTGCCTTGCCATAACGACAATTTTCAACACCAACCTACTTACCAAAAAGTTTTAGCGGACTTAAAGCTTGACTTTTCCAGACAATTACAACCCCTAAACCCATCAGTATAAATGGCACAAGATAATTACCATATTTGGTAAAAAAATTAGCTATTTTTTGCTGATGGGTTAACTGATATGCTGCATAACACCAAATGGCTAACAGAAGAAAAAATAACCCGATGATTATGAAAAAACTCTCTAATCTAATACTAGAAAATAATGGTATATAAATGCTAATATTATCACTACCATTAGCCACCGTTATCGCTGCCACAG
Source organism: Aphanizomenon sp. UHCC 0183 (assembly GCF_009712065.1). NCBI lineage: Bacteria > Bacillati > Cyanobacteriota > Cyanophyceae > Nostocales > Aphanizomenonaceae > Aphanizomenon > Aphanizomenon sp. UHCC 0183. Next base: position 1,701 of record NZ_VILC01000141.1, read on the forward strand.
TGTAAATTTTTGGTGTTAAAAAAGATGGTGTTATCTCCTGGATTCCATCAGCTAATTGTTCTGTTTCCTTATTCACCAAACTACTAATACCAATAGCAATAGGAATTAAGCCTAGTAAACCAATCCATGATTGAGGCAGAATCAATCCACCAAATAATCCAGGTAAACTGAAGATGACGAGAATAGTAAAACCTAAATATTGACCAACAACAATTTGCCAAGGGCGAAAATTCTCATTTACTTGAGCAAAAAACACTAACAAAATTAAAATATCATCAATATTAGTGGCTATGAAAGCAACTAACCCGGTAATAATTGCTGTCAATAAATTATTCATTTTGGATGATTTCAACAGTAATTACTTAAATCATGTAGGTTGGGTTGACGTAAGGAAACCCAACATTTTCAATATTTCTAACATTTTTGGTATTTTGTTGGGTTGCGCTGTCGCTTAACCCAACCTACATTTTTTCCGGTATTTCTAACATTTTCAGTATTTCCCACATTTTCGATATCTCCAATATCTCCAATATCTCCAATATTTCCGGTATTTTGTTGGGTTGCGCTGTCGCTTAAACCAACCTACATTTTTTTAATTGAACCTGAAAGATATTAGATTGAATTTAGTGTTCCAAATATTGCTATCTTGATAAATAGTGTTTATTATGAAATTTTACCATGAATCAGGTTGCTACTGCTTTTACAGAAGGCATAATTGCCTTTGCTGCCACTAATATTGATGACATTATTATTCTATTGCTATTTTTTTCGCAAATAGATAGAAATTTTCGGCGTAGACATATTTTTATCGGTCAATATCTTGGCTTTACAGCTATTATTATCCTCAGCTTACCAGGTTTTTTCGGTGGCTTAGTTATCCAGCGAGAATGGATTGGATTGCTAGGAATATTACCAATTGCTATTGGGATTAAACAATTAGTCAATCGGGAAGAAGAAAGGACAGAAGTTCAGACAGTAAATACTGAATATAATAGCCCTCCATCTTCTTTTTTATTAAGCATTTTACATCCCAACACTTATAAAGTTGCGGCTGTGACAGTTGCTAATGGCGGTGATAATATTAGTATTTATATACCCCTATTTGCAGGTCAAAATATTGTGGGCTTAGGAATAATTTTGGCGGTATTTTTTGTCATGGTAGGGGTTTGGTGCGGTATCGCTTATTTATTAACTCTTCAACCTAACATTAGTTATATTTTAAGTCGCTATGGTCAGGCTATTGTCCCTTTTGTATTAATTGGTTTGGGGTTATTTATTATGTATGAAAGAGGAACATTTAACTTATTATTTTGGCAAGGAAATTAAAACGCAGAGAGATGTGGAGGTAATTACGCTTGGGCGACTAATTTCCAACTTACCATCATTAAGATGCTATAAATAATAAATCTGAGTGGACGTTGAGGGGTAATCTCGCAAAGTTTCGCACCAATAAGAACTCCGGGAACAGAACCTATCCAAATGGGTATGACTAAACTCCAATCAACAGTTCCTAAAGTCAGATGTCCCAGGGATGTAAATATTAGTAAAATGGCGGCTTGCGTAATATCTGTACCTACTAATTTTCGGGCATCTAACCGAAAAAAAGCGATCAATGCTAGGGCAAACATAGAACCTGATGAAACACTTGTCATTCCCACACAAAAGCCTAAAATTGCACCAATAAGTAAGGATAAAAAACGTCCTTTATTCGTTTTTAAATTTAATTTTGGCAATTCAGGTAAATTAATTTTGGGGAAAAATGTCATCAACAGCATTTGGATTAATGCTGCTAATGTAACTATCAAAATCATTATTCCTAGTAACCGCAGTAAAAGGTTATCTAGGTTATGTTCTCCACTTTGTCTGAGTTGGTGTAAAACCCCTACTCCCAACAGCGAACCAGAAACACTACCCATTGACAGCCATTTAACTACTTCTAAATCAAGGGTTTTCTGTTGCCAGTGTTTTACTCCCCCTACTACTTTCATTAATGTAGCTGCAACCACATCAGAACTAATAGCAATAGAAGGTGGTACTTGAAAAACAAAAATCAACATAGGAGTGATCAAAGATGCACCACCTATACCTGTTAAACCCACTATGATGCCAATAAAAAAGCTGAAAGCTGGTAGTAATAAGTAGTCCATACTGGTGTGAGTGTAAGTTTGAAGAAGATAAGCTCGAATAGACTCAATTTTATGAATACAAAAAATCGCTGTCTAAGTTTGTTCAGGATGACTTTTTATAAATCTTGTAAGTAGGGTTTGCTGAATAAGTTGCCTGTGAAGGCAGGGAACAGGGAACAGGGAACAGGGAACAGTTTCAACGATCTGGATATCCTCAATTTTCCAAATCCGACAAAGAAAAATGCACCTATTTTGAGACACCATCAGCCAAAACCTTGCACTTTTTTGTGATAAAAATCCGCGAAAGCCTTATTAATAAATGGTTTTAGCTTTATTTAGCAAGCCCTAAGTAGACTTTTATTACTCCTGAAGGGTAATTTTTTAGCCTAAGAGGATGAATGATGAATGAACAAGTCTAATTTATTACTTGCCTTGGCGACTAGTAGTCTGTCAACCCGAAAATGACGGGTGAAGGCAAGCAGAGGGAGAAGAGAGGCAGGGGGGGTAGGGGAGGGAAGAACAGAAGTTTTTTCCGATCATTACCCGTCAAAATAAATTTGACGAACTACTAGAAGTCGCGGCTACACAGACAAAACCCATCTTCATGGGTTTAAAACCCTTAATTTTTCGTTAGTCCACGCAGGTGGACTTTGTTTGTGTAGTAGCGTATCCCTTACGGGAGCCGGAGGCATCTTTATAATCGCCGGAAACTTTTCAAACACCCTCTAAGTGTTGAAAGATACTCTAGTTCTCACAATTTTTCATTAAACTACGGTATCTCGATTAGGTTACTGTATTATAAGCTAATAAATAATAAAATGTCTAGTACCAGTATCTATAAAGTTGTCTTAGTGAGAATTTCCTGATTTTCGGGACTCCGCAGCCAATTATTTCTCTTGTCTGGACTAAGATAGTTGATTTATTCTCAGTATTTTGATGAAAAATAATACTTGTATACTGGATGGAATTATGAAAAAACTAAAAAAAAGTCGGGGTGAAAGCAAGTCACCGCTTAATTTTCTGAGAGACTTGTTACTTTCCCATTGGCGTTCTTTGTTGCTGATGCGTTCATGATGATCCCAGTAGTCGGTAGTGTGGGGATTCCTGGTAGTAGCCTCTTTCCCATGCCGGAAGCTCCTTATAATACCTTTCCTTACTTGTTCTTGTTGTATCTTTCTGTTACTTGTGGCTGGTTTTTTATCAAAAAACAGCGTTCTCCCCACTTAGCGGCAGGAATCATTCAAAGAGTTGATGATATTCATGCTCGATTCGTAGAGAGAAATAACTATTAAGGGGTGCTAATAGGTAATGGGAAAGGATCAACATCAATCCTCAATCAATATCTCTTGATAGTCAAAAATTCAAAATCTAAAATCTAAAAACATTATGAGCATAGTAACTGCTATTAGTGCCGGAGCAATGGCTTTTAGTGCCACGAACATTGATGATTTAGTCATCCTGACTTTATTTTTCTCTCAGGTAAATGCTAAGTTTCGCCGTTGGCATATTATTATTGGTCAGTATCTAGGTTTCACTGCCTTGATTTTAGCTAGTTTGCCGGTTTTTTTTGGCGGTTTAATCTTACCCTGTCCTTGGATGGGCTTATTTGGTTTAGTTCAAATCATCATTGGGATCAAGAGTTTAATGGATCAAGGAGGAGACGAATCAGAGGATGTGGAGACAGATCCAGAAGTTGCAGAGCGATCGCTATGGGCGAAGTTTTTCAATTTGCAAACTTATAGTGTTGCGGCTGTCACATTTGCCAATGGAACAGATAATATTAGTATTTATGTGCCGATATTTGCCAGCAGTAATTAGCAAAGTCTATTAGTAATTTTGGGTGTTTTCTTTTCATTAGTGGGGGTCTTGTGTTACGTAGCACATAAGTTAACTTATAATCAAGCCTTAGCTAACATTTTTACCAAATATGGTAATCGTTTCATGCCCTTTGTTTTAATCGGATTAGGTACTTTTATCTTCCTCGGTAGTCATAGTTTTAGTTTTTTCAATCTTATCCATAGATAAATTATTTTTTTGTGTTTACATCCTGCTGAAAAAAATTATCGAACAGAATTCAGGAGTCACCGAGTCAGAATTCAGAATGAATTCTGTGCGAGTGGCGGATGAATAACTGGGTTTAAGACCCCCACCAAATCGTAGATTTGGTGGTCTTTAATCAGTCGCAGGTTTGAATCCTCGACTGATTGATTCTGACTCCTGGCTACTGACTCCTGACTCCTTCTTCAACAAGATTCATAAATATAGATTAAACAAAAGGGGAATTTAAATTGAGCATACTAGCATTTTCTTTACTAGTTTGGTTGGGATCATTTAGTGCCGGGTTAGTCGGAGCATTAACTGGGTTAGGTGGTGGAGTCGTGATAGTTCCGTTATTAACTTCCGTCTTTGGTGTTGATATTCGCTATGCCGTTGGGGCATCATTAGTATCAGTTATTGCGACATCATTAGGTTCAGCATCTACATATATTAAAAAAGGCTACGCTAATCTGCGCTTGGGAATGTTCCTGGAAGTAGCCACCACCATTGGCGCTCTCATTGGGGCTTTAATTGCCACTCATGTAACCGTAAAAATACTTTCCTTGGTTTTGGCAATCGTACTAATTTATTCAGCATACCTGTCTCAACGCCCCAGACCAGAACAAACAGAAACTGCTCCACCAGATCCTTTGGCAGAATATCTCCAACTTAATGGGACTTACACCACTCCTGATGGTGTAATCCCTTACCAAGTTCATGCTTTACCTGCTGGTTTTAGTATTATGCTGGTAGCAGGAGTGCTTTCTGGTTTATTGGGAATTGGTTCGGGAGCATTCAAGGTATTGGCCATGGACCAAGCTATGCGTCTCCCTTTTAAAGTTTCTACGACCACCAGCAATTTTATGATTGGTGTCACAGCCGCAGCCTCAGCAGGTCTTTATTTAACCCAGGGATACATAGATCCAGGTTTATCTATGCCCGTTATGTTGGGAGTGTTACCAGGTGCTTTTTTAGGAGCGAGAATTTTAATTGGTGCTAAAACCCAAATTTTAAGAATTATCTTCAGTTTTGTATTGGTAGTAATGGCATTAAAAATGGTCTATAACAGTCTAATAGGAGGGCTGTAATTATGTATAAATTAAATTCTGGTTTTCGCTGGACTTGCACAACACAGATAGAAAGAAAAGTTGGAACTTTCACTTTTCAATTAGAGGAGCAAGATTCTGATATTCAACAGTTAGAAGAACAGCGTCTTAAAAATCATGATGATGAAAATTTAAGTAATCCAAAACTTACAAAATCAGCAAGTGAAAAACAATTAGAATATCTACTCAGTAACCTGCTAATGTATGGAGTTTTAATCGCTAGTTCTATAGTATTATTTGGGGGTATACTATATTTAATTCATCATGGCTCTGAGCCGGCGGAATATCAAATATTTATAGGCACACCATCTGAGTTTCACTCCCCCATAGGTGTAGTAAATGCTGTTTTCGCAGGTAGCCGCCGGGGAATTATTCAATTAGGGCTGTTAATACTCATTGCTATCCCCATTTTGCGCGTAATCATTTCTTTCTGCACTTTTCTTTTACAGCGAAATTTTATCTATGTCGTCATTACATCATTAGTGCTTGCTAGTCTAACTTATAGCCTGGTTGGCGCATATTACTAATGTTTATTATCGCCAAAATTACTTTTCCCTTGTACTATTCTTGGCTACTGGCTATCAAATATTATAGGCATCCTGTTGATGCAATATGGTTCAGTAGATATGTTTCAACAAGAAAGCAAAGAACGTAATTTGAAAAAAGAGTTATTTAACAGTCTCATTTCTTCAACTGCATATACATTAGTGATTGTACTTTTAATTCAGTTGAAGATTATTGATACTCCGATTTTATTTACTAATGGGTAATTGATAAAATTACTTCCATATTCCAGAGAAGTTAATTTTCACTAGCTGTAATTAACTCCTGAATATTCCAAAAGTTCGGGCTATCTTTACCCATAATTAGCGGTAGTTTTCCATTCCATTTCTCTAGATTATATTTTTTCATCCCTAATTTCCATAACTAAGAGAATTTTGATTAGTGAGATAGAATTTTATGCAGTTAGATAAAACTTACCAGAATCTCTGGCTAATTAGCAATTACAATAGGTTATTTTCACAGAAATAGACGGTGTAGAAAATATTGAATTTGATCAAAAAAACACTATTGCTTTTGGAGAAACAAATGGATAAAAAAAGGCGG
>NZ_VILC01000142.1:0-7572 GCF_009712065.1 Aphanizomenon sp. UHCC 0183
GATAGTAGTGCAGCACGGCGTGAATAAACCAACCATTTTTAATTGCCAAAAATCTTGATCAATATTGCTTTTGACTTCTGCCTTGCGGAGTCCCTATTTTTTAACATTTTATCCATTAAAAATTGGGAATAATAATTACTTAACTATCCCCAAAAATCTGTAACTTCATATCCCAATTCCCCGATCATCTGCCGCAATAAAGGTAAACTCAAACCAATGACATTACTGTGACAACCCTCGATTTTCTCCACAAATAAACTCCCAAAACCTTCTAAAGCAAATGCTCCAGCGCATTGAAGAGGTTCACCTGTAGCTACATAGGCAAGAATAGCGCGATCGCTCATTTTCGCAAAATACACCCTAGTAACTTGATATTTAACCACAGTTTGATTTTTAGTAGTATCAATCAAAACATGACCAGTGTACAAGTCACCAAAATTACCTTGCATCAATTGCCAGCGAGCGATCGCTTCCTCAGCATCCCCTGGTTTACCGTAAATCCCCCCACCCATAGCCAAAACTGAATCACAACCCATCACCAAAGCCGCTGGAAATTGAGAAACCACAGTTTCCGCTTTACACTTAGCCAGCGTTTTCACCAATTCCCCAGGTTCAGTTAGTTGTATTTGTGACTCATCAAAATCACTCGGACAAATCATCGGTTCAATTCCCACAGTTTGCAATAACCGACGACGGGCAGGGGAGGCAGAAGCAAGCACAAATTGCGGAATTTTCATAGATTTCTGTATAAGTAACTTTTGGTAATTGATAATTATTAATTGTCAATTACCACCATTTTTAATTATTAATAAACAGCGAAAGAACTCACAACTTCATCAATCATTCGTTGCAGCTTCTTCCAACGTCTCTCAGGAACAGAAGCATTAAACGTAAACAGCTTACCACGACTGATAGCCACACTAGAAATATTATGTCTTTCCTGTCCATTCGGAAATTTAACTGCATATTCTAGAAAGTAGTAAATTTTTCCATTTACTTCCCTTTCAGCCGCATTGATCAACTCAGCAGTTCGATCAGAACCTACAGGAGCAAGAGCCGCCTTTCCTAATTTATAACCAACTTCCGTTGGCGTTCCCAATTCCGCCAAAGTTTTCCCAGAAGCAACCGGACTAATTACCACAGACACATTCTCTGATACTTCAATTAAATCATGAAACACCACATCAGGCCCATCACCAACTTTAACTTGTAACCAACCATTAGGATAATCAAACTGATAACCGTCAGCACTATCTACAAACCGATTTAGTCCAGCCGCATTAGCCACACCAACACTACTCAAGCTGAAGCTCAACACCAATAATAAGATCAACGTAATTCTTCGCCACATTTTTTCCAATTCCTTTTGTCCGTCAAGAATACAAGGTAAAGATAATTGCAAGTTCTTATTTTCTCACTAATCTGGACAATCTGGAGACTTTCCTTTTGCCATCTTCTTCAGACTTGATAAGTATGTGTGCTATAATTGGACAGTCTCGCACCTTGTGGTCAAATAAAAAACCTCTTTGTTGTCAAAATCAGCCGCAAGCACATCTAAAAGTATGAAAAAAGTTGTCGTTGGTCTTTCCGGTGGCGTTGATAGTTCCGTAGCCGCCGCTATGCTGCATAATCAGGGCTATGATGTAATTGGTTTAACTCTTTGGCTGATGAAAGGCAAAGGGCAATGTTGCTCTGAAGGAATGATCGACGCGGCTAATATTTGTGAACAATTGGGTATACCCCATGAAATTGTTGATATTCGGGATGTCTTTCAAACAGAAATTATTGATTTTTTAGTCACAGGTTACAGTGTAGGGATTACACCGTTGCCTTGTTCCCAATGCAATAAAACTGTAAAATTCGGGCCAATGGTGGAATATGCAAGGGAAAAATTGGCATCGGCTAAAATCGCCACAGGTCATTATGCCCAAATCCGCTACGATGACACCACTAACCGTTACCAACTATTACGAGCCGTAGACCGCAACAAAGATCAATCTTATTTCCTCTATGACTTATCCCAAGACTTATTAGGGGCAACAATTTTTCCCCTGGGTGAACTGAATAAAACTGATACTCGCAGAATTGCTACTGAATACAACTTAAAAACCGCCGATAAACCAGAAAGTCAAGATCTATGCTTAGTAGAAAGCAATGGCTCTATGCGGGCATTTTTAGATAAATATTTAGCTCCTCGACCTGGTGATATTGTGGATACCACTGGTAAAGTTTTGGGACAACATGATGGTGTTCATCATTACACCATTGGTCAGCGAAAAGGCTTAGGCATCGCCGCAGCCGAACCCTTGTATGTAATTGAATTAGATGCAGCTAATAACAAAGTAGTTGTAGGCGATCGCACCAAAGGATCTCAGTCAGAATGTACAATAAATCGAGTAAATTGGGTTTCCATAGCTGAACCCGTTGCCCCCATTCGCGCCGAAGTTCAAATCCGTTATCGTTCCCAACCCGTACCCGTCACAGTAATTCCCCTACCAGATTCCCGCGTCCGGTTAGTATTTGATGAACCACAATTCAGCATCACCCCTGGACAAGCAGCGGTTTGGTACGACGAAGATACGGTATTAGGTGGCGGAATCATCGAACAATCGTAGGGGCGCAGGGCCTGCGCCCTGTCTTTCTGGGGAGAGAACCACCTCTGGCTTAAATACCGCAAGGGGTCTAAATTAAGGGACTTCCAAGAAATAAATTATCCTGATTAACGAACCACAGAGGCGCAGAGGACACAGAGGAATAAGGGTTTGAGAGATTTTTGCGTTAGGTGGTTGAGTATTTTTTTATTTGGAAGTCCCTAAGTGGACTCGTTGAACCAAGAATCTCAGTGGCTAAAGCCAGTAAGAGTGTCAAAGTCATGATAGTTTCGATCCGTATCTTTACCCCTGAGAGTGTAAAATCACTTGTATAGGCATAAAAATTGTGCAGATTCAGGAGTATCTTTGTATAAGCATTCAAAACGAACAAAATTGTGCTTTTGTGCAATTTGGTACAAAGTAGTTTGAGTTTCGGGCAAATCATAAGTAGATATATGATTTTCAATCATGGACATATCTTGAGACGAGAGTGCAGTCCAGTTTTGACGCATATTTTCTAAGTAGCGATTAACAAATTTTTCTCGGTCTTCCCCTTCTTTACAAACTATGTCAATCAAAACAAATACACCCTTGGGTTTCAAAAGATGGAATACTTGCTCAATAACTTTATCTTTTTGTGCCAAACTTAGATGATGTAAAACAAAGGAAGTCGTAACTATATCAAAGCTTTGCTTTCGGTTTTCAGCTAGTTCCTCAACAACTTTCGATATGTCGTCTTCAATAAAAGTTTGTTCACAGTTAATTTGTGCCATGTTGCCTTGGGCAATTTCCAAAGCAGCCGCAGATAAGTCAATTCCGGTATAGGAGGCAACGGTAGTATTTAATAAAGCTTGAACTGATGAACTAGCATCACCGCATCCAAGTTCAAGTAAGGAAAATGGTGTTGGCAAGTAATCAGTTAATAATTTATGCAAAACACCATAAATTTCTCGGTGTTCCATGTAATTATTGGCTAAGACTTTTTGATATGTTTCCCAATTCTTCTTAAAGTAATTATCTGATTGAGTTTTCAGAGTATTCATGGAAGCATTCTCATAACTGACAATATATTGAAAATAATAGCAGTATAAGAGGATGTTTGAAAAGTATCAGAATTAATCGAGATCCCCCCAACCCCCCTTACAAAAGGGGGCTAAATTCCTCAAAGTCCCCCTTTTCAAGGGGGATTTAGAGGGATCTGCGGGTGTCAGATACCACACGAAAAAGTTTTCAAACAACCTCTTACAGCAAATTGTCATCAAACCCGGAACAAGAACCCCACCCCCAACCCCCTCCCCGCAAGCGATGAGGGGGCTAAGATGTACCTTATATGATTGGAAATCGCTGTAGTTTCATTGGGTTGTTAATTAGCTGTTCCCCAGCACAAACAAAACCACCTATTAAAAATTTTATCAATGCGTAAGTCATAATTATTTTTTTGTCCATAAAAAAATAAAAACCGTGAAAAAATAAATTCACGGCTTTAATAAAAAATGTGGTGTGAGGAGACTTAACTCACTTCATCATACTTCATCTAAAAATTAGAAGTTCAACTACCGCAAATTTCTTTACAAAGTAATTCTTTGATGACATATATATATTCTTAATATTTCTCACCTTATACTATAGCACCACCACAACTAGAACCACACCCCGCAGTACAACCATAGCAATATTCAGCAGTTTGGACTTCTTGAATTATATCTAAACTACCAATTTCTAATAATTTACTTACCGTCAATTTTTCACCATTGCTAGTTTTTGCAGGTAAATTCATCATTTGGTTAAAATCACAATCATAAATATTCCCCAAATAATTAATAGAAAGTTGTTCACGACACATTAAACCATCAATTGTTTTGGAATTAAAGTGAGATTCTAAAAAATGTAAATAACTAGAATAAAGCTGTTTTCGTTCCAAATGCAACTTTGTTCTCCCCACAGGTATATTAGTAATTGTAAAAAGATGATTAAATCGAATATCAAACTTTTCCAACAGAAAGGTTTTATAAGCCTTTTCTAAATTTTCTTGTTCGGGAGTTAAAGAAAAATTTTCACTATTTGGTAATGGAGGATTGTACACCAAATCTAAAACTAAATTTGGGTTTTGACCATAACCAATTTTATTCAACCATTGCAAAGCCTTAATTGATTGTTCAAAAACACCATTTCCCCGCATCTTATCAACATTGTCTGCTAAATAACAGGGAAGAGAAGCCACAATCCTAACTTGATTTTGAGCAAAGAAATCTGGTAAATCCTCAAATCCCTCCACAAAATAGATTGTCAAATTTGATCTCACAATTACTTGTTTACCTGATTTTCTAGCAGCTTCTACCAATGGCTTAAAACCATAATTCATTTCTGGAGCGCCACCAGTTAAATCAACAATTTTGATTTCTGGAAACTTCTCAATTAAGGTAATTAACTGTTGACAAATTTCCGGTGTCAGTTCCTCTGTTCTTTTGGGACTAGCTTCTACATGGCAATGGTTACAAGCTAAATTACAACGCTTTCCTAAATTAATTTGTAAAACGTTAATTTGCTTTTTTGTTAAAGGTGAATTTAGCTGTTGAAAAAAAGGTGTAATCATAGAAGCATCTCTAGCACGAATTTCTATAAAGAGGATATTTTAAAAGTCATTCAACCTAAGAGGATGTTTGAAAAGTTTTGAATATATAGACTGACCCCTCTCCAAACCTCTCCCCTGCAAGGGGAGAGGCTTTAAAACCCCCATTCCCTTGCAGGGAAGGGGGGTAGGGGGGTTAGGTTTTTGGAGATTACGGGTTTGATATAATACTTTTCAAACACCCTCTAAGAGACAGGGGGAAGTGGCAGACTATTGATAATTGGAACATACCACTTGACTAAATCGAAAGTTTCCTATATCATAGAGAGACAACCCATCAATCATTCCCGAAATCTAAGTAAAATATTTTTGATCGCTCCACTCCGTTACGCTAGGAAAGTGAAAAGAATAAGAGCGCAAAAGAGCAAAAGTGCAGAGTGCTAACAAGTCCTCGCCGCACCACTACATACAACCCGAAAACCAATACCGTAGGTGTAGTGGTCGAGATAGTCGCTGAAGCGAGAAGCAGAACGGCAATCCTCAGGAAGGTAGTACCACGAACCACCGCGCAGCAGTTTACGTTGACTGCTTAGACTTGTCCAAGCACTGCCATCGGTAGGCACGTTTATATAGTTTTCATGCCACCCATCCTCACACCATTCCCACACATTCCCACACATATCATATAAACCAAAAGGGTTGGCGGGAAAAATTCCTACCTCTGTGGTTTTTTCTCGAAATTGTCCTTTTTGTCCCTGCCCATAAGTGCAGTTACCATTATAATTAGCTAAATCTGTAGAAATTGTTTCCCCACAATAAAACGGGGTAGTAGTTCCTCCACGACAAGCATATTCCCACTCAGCTTCGCTAGGCAAACGATAGGTTTTATTTGCCATGCGGGAAAGTCTGTCACAAAATTCTCGAGCATCATTCCATGATACATACTCAACAGGCAGATTATCACCTTTAAAATAAGATGGATCAGATTTTAAATCAATGTTAACCTTTCCTAGTGCAGCTACAGCCCGCCATTGTTTTTGCGTAACTGGATATTTACCCATGAAAAAGGGGGGAACAGTAACTTGATGTTGTGGACTTTCATCCGAAGTTCGGCCTTCCTCATTTTCTGGAGAACCCATGATAAAAGTCCCTCCGGGAATAGCCACCATTTCCAAAGTTACACCATCTGGCAGGTTTTGTGTAAAATATTCTGCGTTTTTGGGAATACGGTTAATTTCCGGTTTTTTTACAAAACCGAGTAGTGCGCTTGTTAAACTGATCTGAGCAGTTTGAAATTGGAAAATTTTTAACTGATAAGGAGATTTATTTTTTTCTTCTCCTGGTGGTTTGTTAGGTATTAATGGTGGTAAATCTGGCTTTATTCCAGTAATCCCCCAAATCAATTGTCCTAAAGGTTCAGGGTCATGTTGACGAAAATCTACCCACATTAAACCTTCAAGAAGTCGTGGTAGTTGTGGTTTTTGAGGTGCATTTGGTAATAATACGGGAATAACAGGACATTTTCTATTGACAAAGGCTCGTATAAATGCTTTAATTTCTTCATTTTGCCACGGTCCAAGTCCTGAATTCCCTACAAAAACGGCTGCTGTTCTAATTTCGTTTATCTGATCTTCTAATAAATCTTGCCAAGAAAAACCAGGGCGTAAATGCCATTTATCTAACCAAGGGTTAATGTTATTTGCTCTTAATTGATTAGCGATTTCTATGACCGCAGGCTTATCTTGACTATTGTGGCAAAGAAAAACATCAAATTTTTCCATTTTACTCCTCCACACCAGCAATAATCGCCAAAGCCTTCGCATACTCTTCTAAATCACCTCGCAAAGCAACCAACTCGCTTCGCAACTTTCCTTCCTCAGACCAACTTACCTCGTGTTCCTTCACACTTACCCCCATAGGTCGTCTTGCTTCCCAAGCTTGTAAAATAGGATGCCATTTAGCTAAAAATGGTCGTAACCCATTATTCAACACCGCAATAGCAATACCCCCAACTGAGTTCTTAGCAGCACCCACATCAGGTCCAGCCGCTTTGAGAACTTCGCGGGTAGTTCCGAATAAACTATACAAAGAATTCAACGCTTCCCGCACTAACCCCTGGTCAACTTCTAAGGACTGCACAGCAACCCGTGTCACCAGTTCCACATACAACGACCAAGCCGCTTTCCGTTCTGTTGTGTCGGCTTCCCATTCCGCAGCACCAATACCAAAGGGAAGACTAATAGATACTTTTTTTAACTTTGCGGGATCTTGTTTAGGCATAAAAGCCATTTTAATAAAATTAATTATTTATTCCATCTAAATTAAACCATACTGAACTTAGAAATAAAAGCAAGAGAATTTACAATTTGGGGAAATCTTGCTGTTTGAGCGAGTTACACGCATTTATTTAGA
>NZ_VILC01000143.1:0-7474 GCF_009712065.1 Aphanizomenon sp. UHCC 0183
CATCCAACTTAAACATTATTCGCCCTACCTCAATTACTGGTACTAAAGAACAGGAAAAGTGTGAGGCAAAAAATGCAGTTTGGCATGATCATAAATGTTGGGACTCTGTTGAAAATCCTTAATTTTAAATTATATCAATTGATGTGTTTCTGTGCCGGAGAAGTTGTGGTTGTTGGTTGGGAAATTTCTTGCTTGTACAAGCGAACTACCTTCTGCACATAGTCAGCAGTAAAGCCTTTATCGCAGCCTGTATAATTACCAGTCATCCACCAACAAGCGACACCACGCACAGCACTGTTTTCATTATTTTTAGTGGCTGCAAATTGCTTATTTAACTCCCGGTTAGTAATACAGGAAATGACTTGACGGGCTATTTTCGGATCATTTTCAAACTGAGTTGGTGTTAATTCTTTTTTCAGACAAGTTTTTGTCCAACCTTTGAGAGTTTCGGGTTTAACTTGCCATTCGCTATAATAGCCATCATTGCGCTTTTTTGTTTTAGGTGCAGCGAGTCGCAAAGCTTCTACCATTGCTGCAACTTGGGTATCAGAAACAGGCTGTTTGGCTTGTGCTAAGGATGGTAAAATTCCTAAGCTGATAATAATGCCACTAAATATAAATGCTATGGGGTTTTTCTTCATGATTTTAAAAGTATTGAAAATGTGAATTAATGAATTACAATTCTTAATTATGTGATCTCATGTTGGGTTTCCTTGCGTCAACCCAACCTACGAAAAATTGGCATTTAATAAATCTTCAATAGCACTAGTTTCAGTTGGTAATGCAGCGGTTAAAACTTCACTCCCTGATTCTGTAACTAAGACATCATCTTCAATGCGAATGCCTCGCACATCTGCAAACTGTTCTAAACGTTCCCAATTGACTAAATATTGATATTGAGAACGAGTTTTTGGATCATTTAAAATTGCCGGAACTTGATAAAATCCTGGTTCAATTGTGACTAACATTCCTGGACGTAAGGGACGATTTAATCGTAAATAACTTAAACCAAAACGGCTACTTCTGCTTCTGCCCTGATCATAACCGGCGATGTCTCCCAAATCTTCCATATCATGAACATCTAAACCTAAAAGATGTCCAATTCCGTGAGGAAAAAATAAAGCATGAAGATCCATTTTTACCAAATCTTCTGGTTTACCTTGCAAAATTCCTAAATTTACTAAACCTTCAGCTATTATAGTGGCTGCTAACAGATGAATTTCTGCATATTCTACACCAGGGGTGATGTTTTGAATACAAGCATCATGGGCAGCTAAAACAATATCATAAATGTCTTTTTGGGTTGATGAAAACTTACCAGAAACAGGCCAGGTGCGAGTAATATCAGCCGCCCAACCTGTCTGGGTTTCCGCACCCACGTCGGCTAAAAGTAAATCTCCTGGTTGCAGAGAGTGGTAATAATGATTATTGTGTAAAACCTCACCATGAACTGTAACAATACTGGTGTAAGCAGTGGTCATATTCTGAGCCATAATTACTGCTTCCATTGCGGCGCGGACTTCTGATTCTTGTTTAGCTGAAGATGTTGCTGCCATTCCTGCCTTGTGTGCTGTGACACTCACGACCGCTGCTTTACGTAATTCTATCAATGCTGCTGCATCATGGGTAAGCCGCAGAGAAACAATGGCTTTCGCTAGTTCTAAATCAATGCCTTCCAGTTGAGTTTTTGGTAAAATGAATCTATCTAAAAGTTGGGTTTGCTGTGTCCAAGTAGTTGCATCTTGTACTGGCAAGGTCGCCACGTCTTCTAAGTAATTTGCTAATTCTGCCATTGTTTTGGCTTCATCTGCGCCTATTTTGGCGGCAATTTCTTCACGATTTGGGGTTTCTCCATGCCAGAGGGCGCTACTGGGGTGGGGGTCATCTATAAATAGTTGCAGATTGCCACTTTCTAGGCGAATGGCGGCATTTTGGAGAGGAATTCCGGCGAAATAAAGGAAATGGCTATTGGCGCGGTGGGGGAAGGTATTAGCGGGGAAGTTGCGGGGACTGCTACTACCTGACCAGAGAACGGCGGGTAAGTCTATGATTTCTGCGAGTTTTTGGCGACGGTGACGGAGAATTTCTGGGAGGTTTGTGTGCATAGGAGAATTAGATTTTAGTCTCACGCAAAGGCGCAAAGACGCAAAGGTAAGAGTTTTAAAGGTTCAATTTGGGAATTTCATACCTCAATATGGCTACGCCACGCAGGCTATCAGCAACACTAAATTATGTGATTACTTCAAAGGAATGAATTTCTAAAACGGAACCAATCATTGCTGCTGTCATTAAGTCTTCTCGGACTTTTCCGGTGATTTTGGCTTTTTGTCCAGCTTTTAGTAAGGTTTTATCGGAACTTTTGGGGATTTCGTAGGTAACACCATCTTCGGTTACGAAAGCCCAAGCACCAAGTCCAATATTTCGACGTTCGATAGTACCAGTGGTTGTAATAGTCATTTGTTAGTTGTCAGTTGTCAGTTGTCAGTTGGTTAGCAATGGGTAATACAGAACTTGCCGGTGTTATGAGGTACAAGAACCCCACCCCCAACCCCCTCCCCGCAAGCGAGGAGGGGGCTATGATTACCAATTATCTAATTAAGCAATTTGTCCGTCTTTTTTTAATGCTAACCGGGCTAGTCCGTAGCAAAGTAAAGCATTAATAAGGAGGAAGATTCGGGCGAGGTTACTATTTCCTAAACCCCAAACGGCAGGATCATAAATAGTGCTAACTGCTAGGAAAGCTGTTATTCCTAAAGTTACACCAATGGCAAACCATTTCCCAGTGGGATGCCCTAAAAGTAAGGCTATTAACACAAAGGGAATTAGGACGCTGGCAAAAAGTGGATTTAGTGCGTCTGTTCCCTGTAAGGTGTTGCCTAATTCGGGAATGGAACTACCTAAAATTCGGAAAGGCCATTGGGGAAGATCAAAGATATAAAATCCTTTGAGGAAGAATAAACCAGAACTGCCGAAAATTAAGCCGCCAGATAGAGACCAACTCCAGGCGAAGGGGAAGTAGGTTCGTAAAAACCAAGCCAGGAGATAAGAGCCTACTACCATGAATATTTTAGGGACTAAAGCGATCGCTCCGCCATCTATCCAAAAGCCAGGATTTAGATAGCCTTGTTCTCGCAACCACCGGAAAAAGTCGGGAACACTAATTATGCCGTCACTGGCTAATTTAACTGCGGCTTCGGCGTTGAGTTGTCCAGCCCCATAATAGTTCAAACCGTCGTCTTGAATGACTCTGGCTGACTGTTGGAGAACTTGCAAAATTTCGTCGGGTTCTTTGATTCCCAAGGCTTTGATTAGTGCTGCTACCCCCGCAACGTGGGGAGAAGCCATACTTGTGCCTTGGAGTCCGAGAAATACGCCTTCACCTTGTTCATTAATAGTTTCTTGGAGAATTGTCCCGGTTTCACTCCCCCCAGGGGCAGAAATATCTACACCTGCACCATAGTTAGAATAGGATGCTCTTTCACCGTCGGGTCCAAAGGCGGAAACACCGATAACATGATCATAACGGGCGGGATAACTCACGCCGTTGGTGTCTTCATTGCCGGCGGCGGCGATAATGGTTACACCTTTGTTGTGGGCATAATTAACTGCATCTTCCATGAGTTGGCTGGCACCACCACCACCTAAGCTCATGTTAATGATGTCTGCGCCGTTATCAGCCGCAAATTTGATGGCTTCGGCAATGTCGGCTACTGTTCCTGAACCGTCGGCATTTAAGACTTTTAAGGGCATCAGACTGGCTTCATAAGCCACTCCAGCGACACCATAGGCGTTATTGGTGGCTTGGGCGACTGTGCCGGCGACGTGAGTTCCATGTCCGTTATCGTCTTTGGCTGCTTCTGTATCGTTAACAAAATCGTAGCCTTTGACAAATTTAGTTTCATATAAGTCGCGGACTTTGGTAATGCCTGTATCAATGACGGCGACGGTAATGCCACCACCTTTACTCCGTGTCCAAGCCGCTTCTATACCGATTTTGTGTAAGTTCCACTGTTTGCTGTAATACTGGTCATTAGGACCAACTAAGGAAGAATTTGGTTCTTCCTTTTGGGGCGTTAACAGTTCTCCTAACCAAGTGGCTTTTCCTTGGGGGACGATTTTATAAATGTAATTTGGCTCGATAAATTCTGTAACTTTGGCAAAGGGCGATTTCCGTAAATCTGTGAGTGTTTGGCGATCGCCTTTGATAAAATATACATGATCTGTCGCTGAATATTTATTATCCAATTGGGGGGTAACATGATATTGCCTGGCGATCGCTTGTAAGTCCTTCTCAATCAAACTTTCTGCCACATCTTCCCGAAAATCTAGCAAAATTGTCTCAAACTCACCTTTCGCTGCTAGTCCCTGAAAATTCAGAAACCCAAATACAGCCGCAGTCAGTCCAATCACAAACAAGCACAATAATATAAGTTTTTTCATCACCGCTTCTTGTCAGTTTGCTCACTACCATAACTCATATAGTAGGTAACAGGGAATAGAGAATAATTATCAAGATGGTTATTTGTCTATAAAATAGTTAAATTGCTATATTGTAAAATAGTATTTGGTGGATTTTAGAAAAAATTCTATCTTCTTACCTATTTTCTCATGAAATTAACGACGCTCCTCTCACAGAGGCATTACGAATTATTATGGAACGTGGTCTTTTTTGGTTGCCTTTGTTAGTTGCATTTTTCTGGTTAGCTTGGCAAGGTTCACAGGAATTTAAGAAACTTCAAGCTTATCAAATTTGGGCAGAACAATTTGAACGGGCAAAGTATGATATTTATGCAGTATTAGCTCAAAAAGGTAATGATATCACTTGGGGAAAACCAACCACGAAAGGACCCATTGAATTAGAAACTTTTTCCTTATTGGACGTTCAAGAAATCCGCTTTTTAGTCAATGATCATGTAGTAGATATAGAAAATCCTCCCCAAAAAGGTCGCAAAATCGAATTAGAGTTTTTATTAACTACTCCTAAATCAATTCGTGTCCCGTTTACAGAAGTTCCCTTAGCAGCAGAATGGGGTAAATTTTTGCAAAGGACATTGAAGAATTTACAGATAGAAATAACCTAAGAGAACTTCACAGAAAAGATGAACTGCTTGCTTCCCTATGAGGGAATGGGGGTTTCAAAGCCTCTCCCCGCACCTCTACCTAACCCTCTCCTAAGAGGCTATCGTGTACACACAAGTTAAATTACCCAGCAATTCTCATTTTAAGGTTTCATGACATTTTAATCCTTACATTCTTATGGTTTTACAATTCTTAACGAATCCAGCGATGTGCCTCTGGCAAAGTCAGAATCGCGGATTATAGGGATTAAAAGATTGAGCGGATTAGGTTGTTTGCTATGATTTCTAGTACATATCCCTATTATTTTATTACCTGTTGAGGGTTAATGCGATCGCGCAAGCGATCCGCACTCTAGGAATATGTTGGAAGAGCGATCGCGTAAGCACTGCTGCAAGCAGTTCACTTAAAATTAGGGTAGTTGTGTGCGATAGCGAAGCGCTCCGCAGAAATCATCATTTAGGAACAAGTTGGGTGTTGATTGGGAGAGCGATCGCTGAGTTAAGAACTTACTTAAATACTAATGAAACATAATGAAAAAATTGGTTCTTACTTCTTGCTTCAGGCGATTTTTGCGAAAATTCATCAGACAAAAATCAGTTACTATAAATATAGCTAACTTCATTTTCAATAACTACCATGACGACAAATTCTATTTTTCGCCTATCCCCAATCATTCGCATCACATTATTAACATTATATATAGCTTTAACAGTTCCTTTACCTATTTTGGCTAAAGTTACTTCCGCCTCTGTTCCTCCATCATTGTTAATCGTAGGAATTATCGCCGGTTTTGTGATTTTATATGCTGTACTTTCTGAAAGAGTTATAACAGATGAGGAAAAAATTCAAGTCACTTATCCAGTGTGGATACCACGCTTTTTCCTTCCTGGTTGGTCTTTGCTTTGGTCGGATATTAAAGATTTGAAACCACGTACTACAGGTCAAGGTGGATTAGTATATTATTTTGTCAGTCATGATGGTAAAGGTTATTTATTACCCATGCGTATAGCTGGTTTATCTCGGTTACTCAAGATTGTTCAAGAAAAAACTAATATTAATACTCACGATGTTAACCCTTTCTCACAACCTTGGATGTACATCATTTTATTTGGTTGTACTTTATTATTGCTTTTAGTGGATATTTGGACTATTACTAATAGTATGACCGCCCTGCCATAGGTTGGGTTGAAGTATGAAACCCAACAGCTTCTTGGTTTTTAACATTAAATCTGGTGTTTCTATTTTTAGACATTTTAGTGCTTCTTGGGGATTAGAAGCGACTAGATCCTCAACTTCTTTGAGAAGTCGGAGATCTGAATATAGTAGGAAATGCGAATCGCATAAAATCATTCTATTATGAAAGAGCGATCGCGAAGCGCGACCTAGGAATCGCCTAAAATCACCCTATTCTCAAAAGAGCGATCGCGAAGCGCGACCCAGGAATCGCTCTGAAGGAATCGTATATCTAACTAAAATTGAGATTGGAAGTCAATAAAAGAATATCTATCCCTAAAATAGTAGCAGATTGAGCCAATTTATCATCTGCTGTCACCAGAGAAAAATTATTAATGCTACACACTGCTAAATGTAAAGCATCCAAAGTTCTTAAAGGCAGATCAAACCTGGATATCCAATCTCTAGCTAAACGATAATGTTGATTTTCCAATAAAACAAGACGATATAAACTTTCATTAAGGTGATTTTCAAACAATTCTGTAATCCGTCTAGCGTCATTTTGGGAAACTTCACCCATTCTTACCCTACGAGATAAAGCAGAAAATAATTCTACCTCAACTAATTGACTAATGATTGGTTTATCTTCTTGTTTTTGTAATAGTTGTTCAACAACATCACTTAATTTTTCAGGCACATAATAAGGAACAATGGCGCTAGTATCTAAATAAATCAATATCTTTCGTTCTCTCTTTCTTCTAATATCGTAGTACTCATTGCACTTCCTTTTAAAACTATTGATTTTCTAAAAGAGTTTAAACTAGGAAATACTTTTTTTTCCGGTTGAGGAGGAAGAAGACGAGCAATTTCTTTGCCTTCTTTCATCAGCACAAATTGCTCACCTTTAGCCACTTGTTCTAGAAGTTTATATAGATTTTGAGTAGCTTCTTCAATTGTAATCTGAGTCATAAGGTTCTCAATATTTTACAAATGTATTATAATTATATAACAGAGATAGATATTTTGTAAATAGGGAAACCAGATCCCCGACTTCTCAAAGAAGTCGGGGATCTGAAATATCAGAATCATCCTTTCATGAAAGAGCGATCGCAAACCGCGACCTAGGAATCGCCCAAAATCACCCTATTCTCAAAAAACCGATCGCAAAGCACGACCCAGGAATCGCCTAAAACAATCCTATTCTCGAAAGAGCAAAAGTTTT
>NZ_VILC01000144.1:0-13896 GCF_009712065.1 Aphanizomenon sp. UHCC 0183
GGTTGAACTCTCTGTATAGTTTATTCGGAACTACCCGTGAAGTTCTCAAAGCTGCTGGACCTGATGTGGGTGCTTCTAAAAACTCAGTCGGGGGTATTGCTATTGCGGTGTTGAATAATGGGTTAAGACCATTTTTAGCTAAATGGCATCCTGTGTTACAGGCTTGGGAAGCAAGACGACCTCTGGGGGTGAGTCCCAAGGAACATGAGGTGAGTTGGTCAGAAGAATCAAAGTTGCGAAGTGAGTTGGCTGCTTTACGAGATGGTTTGGAACAGTATGCGAAGGCGTTGGCGACTATTGCAGGTGTGGAGGAATAAAATGGAAAAATATGATGTTTTTATTTGCCACAATAGCAAAGACAAGCCAGAGGTAGAAAAAATTAAAAGCATTTTGCAAAGTCAAGGAATCAAAACGTTTTATGATGAGGATAACTTAATAGCATTTAAAAAATGGAAAAAACAACTCCAAGATCATATTAGTGAAGTTAAAGCTTTCCTTGTCTTTATTAGTAATAATGGTACAGGACCAATACAACACGAAGAAATTGATTTCTTTTTAAAAGAAGTTTTGCCAAAAAACTCTGAAATTCAAACAGGCTTAGTTATCCTACGCAACACAGGAGAGGGAATAATAAATACCGTAAAAAACAGTTATCCAGAATTTAAAGACTTTCATTATTGTGATTTTCGTAAAGAAGAACTTAACCCAATGAACAAACTGATTTTGGCTATTACTGGAAGAGAACCAGAGTCAGAGTCTATAACTATAATAACTCAGCCTAAATCACTCACAAAAACTCCTCAACAACCACCTCATACAGATAGTATTAGCTCAAAAGGCATAGACTATACAAAGCTGATTAAATTACTATCAAGGCGTGAATGGGAAGATGCTAATTATCTGACTTATCAACTGATGATCAAGGCTGTAGGCAAGAATAAATACGAAAAATTAACCAAGGAAGACCTGATAAATTTTCCATGTGAAGACCTTCTTAAAATTGACGAATTGTGGGTAGAACATAGCAACAGTAAATTTGGATTCAGCGTTCAAAAAGACATTTACTTGAGCATTGGTGGCAAACTTGATTATATTTTCGACACACCGGATTGGAAAGATTTCGGTGATCAGGTTGGATGGCGTGTGAATGGACAATTTCTTGATGATAGTGAGAGAGTTGAGGGAGAATATACTTTTGATATTTCAGCACAGAAGGGTCATCTTCCTGTGTTAACTGAAATTTATGATCCGGGGATTATTATATGTATCTTTGCTCGTATCGAAGCTTGTCCTCAATTTAATAAAGACTCTTTAAAGCTTCTCAACTCACATCTTGGTTTTCCGCCAGACACTTCAGCAATTAAGGCTGTAGAGATTATTAACTCACTGCCTAATATTTAGTTACCCACTTAAACAGATAACCTATTCTTACTCGGACGCTGATTGATACAATCTAAAATAAGCCGGAAATGTAGAGCGATTCCTACAGAGCGCTTCGCTATCGCTACAATGTCTGAGAAAATATTGCTTAACTTCAGCTTCGACTTATAAAATGAAGACAGACACGATATTTTACACATTACTGCAAAATCTCCCCAGTGTGTTATTTGAACTGCTAGAACAGCCCCCCACACTAGCTTTAGTTCTGTTCAACCGCTTGTAACTCAAACTTCTATAAAATCTTTACCAATACCTATTTTTGATTTTCAATTTCAACAGCATATTAATTCAAAATTGCTCGAAAGTTTTGATTTAAAGCAAAAATCCAAACAACTTCTAGAAATTGCTAAAATAGGAGTAGAAAAAGCGATAGAAACCGATGAAGCAACAGCTACAGATTGGATAAATCAGCAATTGGCAATATTAGGAATTGATATCAAAAGCATCATTAGTTAATTTCCTGTTGTATAATATTTATATATATTTTCCCTGATCAATCTAACAGCTTACTATCACGGCAAATTTTGTCATAATATAAAGATAGGATTCCCATGACTAATTACGCTTTATCAACATTATGAGGAATAAATAATTATGTCTCAATCCGATTTAATCAATAAACCAGAATTAAGTAACACTACCGAAGAAAATCATCTCATAGAAATTTTACGAGAAATTCAAGCAACACCTAAAGAATACTGGCCAAATCTCCTACAAATAATGCGAGTATTTCGAGAAAGTGTTACTTTTAAACCTGAGATTTTTAACCATTCTCAGCTAGAAATAGACGCACAACAACAAATTTTAAATCAACAACATCAAGCACTCAAAGAATTAACCGAAGAGTGGTTAGAAGAAGGAGAACAAGAAGAACAAACGGAAACTTGGGAATATTTGCGGCAAAAACAAGAAATTGATGATAATCCTTTTTAAGATTAAGCTGAATTTATATGAATAAATTGATTTTCCTCGATACAAATATTTTAGGAATGGTAACAAATCCTAAAAGTTCTAATTCTAATTGTCAGGATTGTAAAGAATGGTTAGATGAATTACCCTTAAAAAGTTATCAAGTTATTTTACCGGAAATTGCTGATTATGAAGTAAGACGAGAACTATTAAGAGCGGGAAAAACAAAAGGAATTAAACGTTTAGATCAACTCAAACAAGCGATTACTTACTTGCCTATTACTACTGCTACCATGCTTTTAGCAGCACAATTTTGGGCAGAAATTAGAAACACGGGAAAACCAACTGCTGATCCTAAATCTCTTGATGGTGATGTTATTTTAGCAGCACAAGCAAAAATAGAAGAATTAAATGGAAATCAAGTAATTGTTGCTACTACCAATGTTAAACATTTATCCTTATTTGTAGATGCTCGTGAATGGCAAATGATTAATTAAAAAGATTTCTCTCATTTCTGGAAAGTTTTGATTTAAAACTAAAATCCAAACAACTCCTAGAAATTGCTAAAATAGGAGTAGAAAAAGCCATTGAAACCGATGAAGCAACAGCTACAGATTGAATAAATCAACAATTGGCAATATTAGGAATTGATATCAACAATGGAGGAGAAAATAAAAATTAATGCTGATGTCATTTACAATAGAATTATAGCCTAGTAGTAGAGGTGAAACAATGACCATTGAACAAGCTGTTTTGGAGAACCTGCGAGAGTTACCAACCGATAAACAACAAGAAGTTTTAGATTTTATTCAATTTCTCAAACATAAACTGTCACAAATAAAAGAACAAGTACAGGAAAAACCATTACAGAATAAAGGAGATAGCTTTTGGGAAGGGGTTTTAAGGTTTCGAGAAACAATTGAAAGAGAAGGAATTGAATTTACAGATGAAGATTTTGCAGATCTTAGAGATCGTAGTCCAGGACGCGAGATTGATTTATGACAGTTCGCTTTTTACTAGACTCTAATATTATCTCAGAACCGAGTCGGCCAATTCCCAATACTCAGGTTTTAGATCAATTAAATCGCTATCGTTCAGAAGTAGCAGTAGCAAGTCTTGTTGTTCATGAAATCCTTTATGGCTGTTGGCGTTTACCAGCATCTAAACGCAAGGATTCTTTATGGAAATACATTCAAGATTCTGTGTTAGATTTGCCTGTGTTTGATTATGATCTCAAAGCTGCAAAATGGCACGCACAGGAAAGAGCTAGATTATCGAAAATTGGTAAAACACCTGCTTTTATTGATGGACAAATTGCGAGTATTGCCTTCTGCAATGACTTGATTTTAGTAACAAATAATGTGGCAGATTTTCAGGATTTTGAGCATCTGATAATTGAGAATTGGTTTATTAAATGAGGGACTAACTGTAGAACAAATTGCTCGGATACTTGAGTTAGAGATCGAAGTGGTGAAAACTTGCAATCAAACAGCAAAGTAATAAATAGACATTTGATAATCTGATTGAAACCGATACCTAAACCCACATAAAGTGGGTTTAATTAGCGTCTAATTGTAGGGTTAGATTATCTTAGCTCCGCGTAGACCAAATAATAAGCCTACAGCTACACCCATAAACACGCCTAGAAAGACAATATATTCAACTACAGCCATTTGTTTTGCTCCAGATTAGTTACTTATTTCTATTCAATCATCAATAATTATGAAAGGGAACAGGGAATGGAAAAGAGGTTGTCAACTTGGGGTAAAATACCCAGACGAGTGATTATATTAGGGTTAGGGAATGAGTTCTGTAATTAAAGTAGATATACCAGAAAAATCTTATGATATTGCGATCGCACCTGGGAGTTTAGATCAACTAGGTGAACAAATGGCGACTTTGAAACTAGGTAAGAAAGTATTGCTAGTTTCCAACCCGATGATATTTAAATATTATGGCGAAAGAGCGATCGCCTCTTTAGAAAATGCCGGTTTTCAAGTTGTTAGCTACAACCTACCCCCAGGAGAACGCTACAAAACCCTTAACTCCATTCAAAAACTCTATGATATCGCCCTGGAAAATCGCCTAGAACGCTCCTCCACAATGGTCGCCTTGGGGGGAGGTGTTATTGGTGATATGACAGGCTTTGCCGCCGCTACGTGGCTCAGAGGCATCAACGTAGTCCAAGTTCCTACCAGTCTCCTCGCAATGGTAGACTCAGCTATTGGTGGTAAAACTGGTGTAAATCATCCCCACGGTAAAAACTTGATTGGTGCATTTCATCAACCTAGTTTAGTCTTGATTGACCCAGAAGTATTAAAAACTCTTCCAGCACGGGAATTTCGGGCAGGAATGGCAGAGGTGATCAAATACGGGATCATTTGGGACACCGAACTGTTTACTCAACTAACAGCAAGTAAACACCTTGACCAACTCCGCTATGTGAAATCCGACCTGATAAACAGCATATTAACTCATTCCTGTCAAGCAAAGGCCGATGTTGTCAGCAAAGATGAAAAAGAATCTGGAATCAGGGCAATTTTAAATTATGGTCATACTATCGGTCATGCAGTAGAAAGCCTCACAGAATACCGTTTATTCAAACATGGTGAAGCTGTCGGTATTGGTATGGTAGCAGCAGGAGGCATTGCTGTAAAATTAGGACTTTGGACACAAGGAGATACAGAACGTCAAAACGCCTTAATCAAAAAAGCAGGTTTACCCACCCAAATACCCGCAGATTTAAATATTGAAGCTCTTATTGATGCTTTGCAATTAGACAAAAAAGTTAAATCTGGCAAGGTTCGCTTTGTCCTACCAACCCAAATTGGCGCAGTTAAAATTACCGACGAAGTACCAACAGACATAATTAGAGAAGTATTGTTAGGGAAGTAGGGGCAGGGTCTCCCTGCCCTTTTTAACTTTTTAACACCACATCGTGCTAAACTGGCAAAGGTGCTGAACCATTCAATTGCCGAGCAGCATTGATGCAAACTGGACAATCACAGCCAAATAGCTTGATAGCTAAATCGCTTTCAGCATCAGAAAATTCTAGTTCTTTAGGACTATTTGTATCCGCTTGTGCCACTTGCATGGTTTCTTTAGCAACGCCCAAAGGAGTATTACTCACCTGTATACATACCTTGTTCGGAGTTGCTGAATGGGGAGACATGACACAAGATTCATGAGTACCAGCAGTGTCAACTGTTTGACTAGCATGAGCAGGTCTACCCATCATCACCATAGATAACATGGATGTAAACAACACGGGGCTAGAAATCAAAGTTAAAATAAATCTTTTGTTCATGTACTCTTAAAAACCTTGTTATTAGGGAAATAAACCAATTTATCTTTTCCGACAACTTGGTTGTTAATCAGTCTATCTTATCTAAGAAGAGGGAACAGGGAACAGGGAACAGGGAACACAAGAAAGGGAATATTTATCTTTTTATTGCTTTTTACCAATTACCCGTAATTACTAATATTGCGTAAATTTTCGGTTTTGTATTTAAAATTAGTTACATAAAAAGTTAGAGTAATTACTCATTAAGATATAATCCAGATTATCTTCATGATTTGAGGTTTAGGCTTGTGCTAGGAATAAAAAGCATTAATATACATAATTTATCTATCTGGGTAGAACAAGCTAAAACCCAAGCAGCACAAGGTAAAGTTATTGAACGCATTCCCAAATTAGCTATGGCTAATCCTAACTCATTTGCTGTTTATATAAGTTGTGAATCAGGAGAAAATTATAGTTTAGGAGATACCGATTGTGTATTTCCATTTATGAGTGTCATTAAGCCATTTTCTCTACTATACCTGCTGGAATATTACGGAGAAAAACAGGTTTTACAATGGGTTGGGATTAAACCCTCGGATGCACCCTTTAATTCTTTATTGCAATTAAAAGAAGATCATGGATATCCTCGCAACCCTATGATTAATAGTGGTGCTATTACTCTTGCTGATAAGCTACCAGGAAAGGATGGACATGAATGTACACAATTGTTTTGTAATTGGTTAAATAAATTAGCAGGTACTCAAATATATATAGACACAGATATTCTAGCTTCAGTTCGTGCTAGTCACTCTCAAATAAATATAGATATTGCCAACTATCTCTACGAATCTGGAAATTTAAATAATATTGAATTATCTCTAGACGTTTATGAACAAATATGCTGTATATCTGGACGGGTAGAGGATTTAGCTAAACTGGGAAGAATATTAGCCTGTAAAAGCGAATTCATAAATGACAAACACCGTCAAACCGTAAATACGGTGATGTTAACTTGTGGTTTATATGAAGCTTCCGCAGAATATGCTGTGAAAATTGGCTTACCGATAAAATCGGGTATTGGTGGTGGACTTGTTGCCATCATACCAAATCAGGGAGCGATGCCTTCGGCGAGCGCTGCTATTGCCAGCTACAGTCCTGCTTTAGATATTGTAGGTAATCCTGTAGCTGGTTTAGCACTCATGGAAACTTTATCTCAAAATTTGCAACTGAGTATTTTTTGTTAGGGACTTCCAAATAAAAAAATACTCAACCACCTAACGCAAAAATCTCTCAAACCCTTATTCCTCTGTGTCCTCTGCGCCTCTGTGGTTCGTTAATCAGGATAATTTATTTCTTGGAAGTCCCTTAAGAGAACTCCACAAAAAGAAATGCCCAATGTCATTATGAACGAAACGAAGTGTAGTGAAGAATCTCTTGAGATGCTTCGTTTCGCTATGGCTAACGCCACGCTCCGCGAACGCTACACTCAGCATGACAAAACAGGATCATTTATTTTGTGGCTTACTCTAATTAAGTAATTGGACAAAAATATTTACAGTCATTGCGAGCGAAGGGAAGCAATCACAACCCTTGCGATTGCCTCATTTCACTTCGTTCCATATGGCTAACGCCACGCCACGCTTACGCAATGACATTGTGTAATTAATTCTGTCTCATTACTTACTCTTGAATTTGAGATTGCTTAGGTGAACCTATATCTGGTTTATCCAGATTCAATTCTTTTGTTTCTGTTACTTCTACTTGTGGAGTTGGTGTAACTTCAGGAAGTTTAACTTCAGGAATTGGTTGTTTTTCGACTTTAGTTTCTGGGGTTGGTGTAACTTCAGGAAGTTTAACTTCGGGAATTGATTGTTTTTCGACTTTAGTTTCTGGGGTTGGTGTAACTTTAGGAACTTTAACTTCGGGAATTGGTTGTTTTTCAACTTTAGTTTCAGGAATTGGTGTAGCGGTGGATTCAGTACCTAGAATCTTGGCTGTATAATTTGGGTCTACAATACCCCGAACTTCATCTGCTGTCAATTCCCCTCTGACAATTTTAGAAAGAGTATCTTGACCATTGGGTTGGTAATTAATTAGTCTGATAGTGGTATTAAAGGCATTTTTCACAGGTTGTCCTTCATTATCAAGGAATTCCAGTTTTACCCAAGTTTTACCAGGTTTAAAGCCTTTAAGATAAATAGGTTGCCAACGATCAAGAATAAAGCTTTCACCATTAACTGTACTACGAATGCGCCAATTGCTCATAGTATCGTCAGGATTAGTTTCAGCAATACTGTGCAACGGTGCATTAGTTAGGTAGAAGTCCAGCATAATTGGTTCTGCCCCATAACCACCATTGGGACGACTGTAAGTAAGTAGGGGTAATTTAGCATCTGGGTTGTTTTCCTCAGTTTTCGTCAAAACGTGAAATGTAGTTTGAGCATAAGCACCTTCATTTTTAAAACTTTCATGCCACGGACGAGAAGCAAAAACGCGAAGAGTATGCGTACCGGGGGATAAGTCTGACAATACCACCGACTGATTTAAATCGTAAACAGCTATATAAGGTTGATTGTCTAAAATTAGGTGCAAATGGGGTCCAAGTTGCCATTGAGGGTCTTTAAATATCGGTAAGTCCTTAACCCGCAACTGGACTTTAACTATATTGTCTGGAAGAATTTCATCTACTTGGGGACTAATGATGCTGACTTGAGGTTGATAACCTTCTAGACTGGGATGCAATGCTTGAATAACATCAGGTGGTGCGGTTTCTGAAAAAGTCCCAGAAATTTCTGAGGCTGGGAGCGTTTTCATGAAAGGATTGGTGGATACTTCCTGGCTGTTTGCTGCTTCAACACAACTACTTAAGTTTAAAACTAGCACTAATGTAGCAAGCCACCTAATAATTGGGAATCTCTTGGAAAAAAGTTGATCAAAAAATTTTCTGCACCCAGTGTTCATGTTTTTATTCCGTAATAGTTTTTAACAATTAACGCCATTATTGTGACGCAAATTATGACTCATGGACTATAGATAAGAGCATAAATCTACTACCGAAGTTATAAATTTACCTACTTTCATCTGATTAAAATGTCGAATAAGTGATTTTTTTGACTTATTCTCAGAAAATAAATTTGGTTTCAGACCGCTAATTTTAGATAAAAGTAGCCAAATGGCAGGAGTTTGAGCGGCTTTGCGTATGAATCATAAGTTTTCCAAATTGTTGTTCTTTGTAAATTAAATGAAGAGTCTATTGACTTTTGGACAATGTATAGGAACTTATAAAGCTGATTGGACAATAAATTTGGCTATTTTTAATTATTGTTAACAGGTCTATAACAATGTGCAAGTTCAGACTCTATAATTCAACAGAAACAACTTTTCTTTTCCACACGGCAACCCCATCGCTAGTCCAGACCAATCTGAAAACGGCGACTGTGTTATTCTAGGTGGTATTCATGATTCCCCATTCCTTATAGAGAGGAGGTCGAATGACGATTAGTCCTCCGGAGCGAGAGGAAAAAAAAGCAAGAGTGATCGTTGACAATGACCCGGTTC
Organism: Aphanizomenon sp. UHCC 0183; assembly: GCF_009712065.1. NCBI lineage: Bacteria > Bacillati > Cyanobacteriota > Cyanophyceae > Nostocales > Aphanizomenonaceae > Aphanizomenon > Aphanizomenon sp. UHCC 0183. The sequence goes on from NZ_VILC01000144.1 coordinate 9,191, forward strand.
CTACCTCATTTGAAAAATGGGCAAAGCCAGGACATTTCGACAGATCCTTATCGAGAGGCCCAAAAACCACAACCTGGATTTGGGATCTCCATGCCCTCGCCCATGATTTTGATACACATACAAGCGATTTAGAAGACATCTCCCGCAAGATATTCGCCGCTCACTTCGGCCATTTGGCTGTAGTAGCAATCTGGTTGAGCGGGATGTTGTTCCACGGTGCTAAGTTCTCTAACTACGAAGCTTGGCTGGCTGATCCATTAGGCATTAAGCCCAGCGCCCAAACAGTTTGGTCTATTGTTGGTCAAGACATTTTAAACGGTGATATGGGCGGCGGTTTCCGCGGCATTCAAATCACCTCTGGCTTGTTCCAAGTATGGCGTGGCTGGGGTATCACTAGCTCCTTCCAGCTATATGTAACTGCAATTGGCGGCTTGGTATTAGCAGGCTTGTTCTTATTTGCTGGCTGGTTCCACTACCACAAACGCGCTCCTAAACTGGAATGGTTCCAGAATGTGGAGTCAATGCTGAATCATCACTTATCAGTGTTGCTAGGCTGTGGTTCTTTAGGATGGGCTGGTCACTTAATCCATGTGTCTGCACCAATCAACAAACTGTTAGATGCAGGTGTAGCAGCTAAGGACATCCCTCTGCCTCATGAGTTGCTGTTTGATACAGCAAAAATGGCAGCACTTTACCCTGGTTTCGCCAGTGGTTTAACACCTTTCTTCACCTTAAATTGGGGAGCTTACGCTGATATCCTCACATTTAAGGGTGGTTTAAACCCAGTTACAGGCGGCTTGTGGATGACTGATATTTCTCATCACCACCTAGCGATCGCTGTACTGTTCATCGTTGCTGGTCATATGTACCGGACCAATTGGGGTATCGGTCACAACATTAAAGATATTCTAGAAGCTCATAAAGGTCCTTTTACTGGCGAAGGTCACAAAGGTCTTTACGAAAACCTCACCACTTCTTGGCACGCTCAGTTGGCTACTAACCTAGCTTTCTTGGGTTCCTTGACAATCATCATCGCGCATCATATGTACGCGATGCCTCCCTATCCTTACTTGGCAACTGACTACGCAACACAATTGTGTATTTTCACTCACCATATTTGGATCGGTGGTTTCTTGATTGTTGGTGGTGCAGCTCACGCAGCCATCTTTATGGTACGGGATTACGATCCTGTTGTTAACCAAAACAACGTTTTAGATCGCGTGATTCGTCACCGCGACGCTATCATTTCTCACCTCAACTGGGTTTGTATTTTCTTAGGCTTCCATAGCTTTGGTTTGTACATCCACAATGACACTATGCGTGCCTTGGGTCGTCCCCAAGATATGTTCTCTGACAGCGCAATTCAACTGCAACCAGTATTTGCTCAATGGGTGCAAAACCTGCACACATTAGCTCCTGGTAATACAGCACCTAACGCTCTTCAAGTAGTTAGTCATGCTTTTGGTGGTGGAATTGTTGCTATCGGCGATAAGATCGCTATGATGCCCATTACATTGGGTACAGCGGACTTCATGGTTCACCACATTCACGCATTCACCATTCACGTTACTGTTCTCATCTTGCTCAAAGGTGTATTGTACGCCCGTAGTTCTCGTCTGATTCCAGACAAGGCTAACTTAGGCTTCAGATTCCCTTGCGATGGTCCAGGTCGTGGCGGTACTTGCCAAGTTTCCGGTTGGGATCATATCTTCCTCGGACTCTTCTGGATGTACAACTCCTTATCAATTGTAATTTTCCACTTCAGTTGGAAGATGCAATCTGATGTTTGGGGAACAGTAGATGCAGATGGCACAGTAAATCACATTACTGGTGGCAACTTTGCAGAAAGTGCAATCACCATTAATGGTTGGTTACGTGACTTCTTGTGGGCGCAAGCTACACAAGTAATCAACTCCTACGGAACAGAATTGTCCGCTTACGGACTAATGTTCTTAGGCGCTCACTTTATTTGGGCGTTCAGCTTAATGTTCCTGTTCAGTGGTCGTGGCTACTGGCAAGAACTCATTGAGTCCATTGTTTGGGCGCACAATAAACTGAAAGTAGCCCCAACAATTCAGCCTCGCGCACTGAGCATCACTCAAGGTCGGGCTGTAGGTGTGGCTCACTACCTATTAGGAGGAATTGCCACCACTTGGGCATTCTTCCACGCACACATCCTTTCAGTAGGATAAAAATCAGTAGAATTTTGGATTTTGGATTCTAAGATTTGATCCAAAATCCAAAATCTAAGATTTTGCTGACATTAAATGGCTAAAGGTCAGAGGACACATCACACCTATGGCAACAAAATTTCCAAAATTTAGCCAGGATCTCGCACAGGACCCGACTACTCGTCGGATTTGGTATGCGATCGCTACAGGCAACGACTTTGAAAGCCACGATGGCATGACGGAAGAGAATCTTTACCAAAAGATTTTCGCTACGCACTTCGGTCACTTGGCAATCATCTTCCTGTGGGCATCCAGCCTCCTGTTCCACGTAGCCTGGCAAGGTAACTTTGAACAGTGGATTAAAGATCCCCTTCACGTCCGTCCAATTGCCCATGCAATTTGGGACCCTCACTTCGGTGAAGCTGCAATTGACGCTTTCACCCAAGCTGGTGCAAGCAACCCTGTAAACATTGCTTACTCTGGTGTTTATCACTGGTGGTACACCATCGGGATGCGGACAAACAGCGAACTATATACTGGTTCCGTTGGTTTGCTCTTGTTGTCCGCATTGTTCCTATTTGCTGGTTGGTTACATTTACAACCCAAGTTCCGTCCTAGCCTTTCTTGGTTCAAGAGTGCTGAACCCCGCCTGAACCACCACTTGGCTGGTTTGTTTGGTGTTAGTTCTCTGGCTTGGGCTGGTCACTTGGTTCACGTTGCTATTCCTGAATCCCGTGGTATTCACGTGGGTTGGGATAACTTCTTGACTGTAGCTCCCCATCCAGAAGGTTTAACTCCTTTCTTTACAGGTAACTGGGGTGTTTACGCTCAAAACCCTGACACCGCTGGCCAGTTATTTGGTACTTCCACAGGTGCAGGGACTGCGATTCTTACCTTCTTGGGCGGTTTCCACCCCCAAACAGAATCCTTGTGGTTGACTGACATGGCTCACCACCACTTGGCGATCGCAGTTTTGTTCATCATCGCTGGTCATATGTACCGCACTAACTTCGGAATTGGTCACAGCATCAAAGAAATGCTGAACTCCAAATCCGGTTTAGTACCTGGTAGCAAGAGCGAAGGTCAGTTCAACCTGCCCCACCAAGGTCTTTACGACACCATCAACAACTCCCTGCACTTCCAGTTGTCATTAGCTTTGGCATCTTTGGGAACTATCTGTTCCTTGGTAGCGCAGCATATGTACGCTCTGCCTCCTTATGCTTTCATCGCTAAGGATTACACCACACAGGCAGCACTGTACACCCACCACCAGTACATCGCTGGTTTCTTGATGGTTGGTGCTTTTGCTCACGCAGCAATTTTCTGGGTACGTGATTACGACCCTGAACAAAACAAAGGTAACGTCCTTGACCGGATGTTACAACACAAAGAAGCGATCATCTCCCACCTTAGCTGGGTATCTCTCTTCTTGGGTTTCCACACCCTGGGTTTATATGTTCACAACGACGTAGTTGTTGCGTTCGGTACTCCTGAAAAACAAATCCTAATTGAGCCAGTATTTGCTCAATTCATCCAAGCTGCTCAAGGTAAAGCTCTGTATGGCTTGAATGTACTGTTGTCTAACCCTGACAGTATTGCTTACACCGCTTACCCCAATGCTGGTAACGTTTGGTTGTCTGGCTGGTTAGATGCCATCAACTCTGGAACAAATTCCTTGTTCTTGACCATTGGACCTGGCGATTTCTTGGTTCACCACGCTTTCGCTTTGGCTATCCACACCACCACCTTGGTACTCGTCAAGGGTGCTTTGGATGCTCGTGGTTCTAAACTGATGCCCGATAAAAAGGACTTCGGTTATGCGTTCCCCTGCGACGGTCCAGGCCGTGGCGGTACTTGCGATATCTCCGCATGGGACTCATTCTACCTATCCATGTTCTGGATGTTGAATACCATTGGTTGGGTAACCTTCTACTGGCACTGGAAACATTTAGGGATTTGGCAAGGTAACGTTGCTCAGTTCAACGAAAACTCTACCTACCTGATGGGCTGGTTCCGTGATTACCTCTGGGCTAACTCTGCTCAGTTGATTAACGGTTACAACCCCTACGGCATGAATAACCTGTCTGTTTGGGCTTGGATGTTCTTATTTGGACACCTAGTTTGGGCAACCGGTTTCATGTTCCTCATCTCTTGGAGAGGTTACTGGCAAGAGTTAATTGAAACCCTGGTTTGGGCGCACGAACGCACTCCTCTTGCTAACTTGGTTCGCTGGAAGGACAAGCCCGTTGCTCTCTCCATTGTTCAAGCTCGCGTGGTTGGTTTAGCTCACTTCACTGTTGGCTACATCGTCACCTATGCAGCGTTCCTCATTGCCTCTACGGCTGGTAAGTTTGGTTGATCCTGACTACTGCTTTTAGGTAATTAAAAATCCCCTGCCGTGAGGTGGGGGATTTTTTAATGGGCGGGCAATGCCCACCCCACAAGAGATGTAACCTACTAGTCTGTCAACCCGAAAATGACGGGTGAAGGCAAGCAGGGGCAGGGGAGGGAGGGGGGTAGGGGAGGTGGGGGAGG
>NZ_VILC01000144.1:14148-16627 GCF_009712065.1 Aphanizomenon sp. UHCC 0183
TCGCAATGACTGTAAATATTTTTGTCCAATTACTTACATCTTCTATTTTAGACAGCGTAATCTTGTTATTAGCAAAGTGATGTTGCTTGAATTGAGGAAACTTGAAACTACTTCTGCTACTTATTACACTCGTGCCTGTACTACACAATGAAGTGCGGAATGTGGGATCTAAGACGTTTTGAATATAAATTAGTCTGTGAGTTGCCCAAACTTGTCCGCGTTTAGATATAATTAGTGATGGGAACAGTATTAAATCAATATCACAAAAATTACCTAAAGTTATGAAACAAAGGTTATTTAGTCAAGGGTGGATAGGGGTGACACAAACTGTCATTCTCGCTTCCTTGACAGCATTAACGACAATTGCGACTACCAACCAACCCAGCCACGCTAAAGGTGAGACCTTTTACTGTGGCAAAAGTAAAGGTATACCTGTTACCTTTGTCCGTACTCAAGATAGTAGAAAAGTAACAATAGTTCGCTGGACTTCTAATGCTTACTTTCCACCACCTTGGACTGCTCAACGTCGTTGTGACGAAGTATCGCGCAGATTTCAAAGGAGTAATGACAACGGTACTCTGAAAAATATCACCACTGGGACGCTGAGAGGTGAACCAGTTGTTTGTGCTGGTACTAGCCAAAATACTGCTTGTACAAGTAATAATTTATTATTTACTCTCAAACGTGGAGTTAATCCCAGTGCTACTCTCCGCAGACTCTTAGACCGTCGGGGTTTGGCTGCTGGTAATACACTCAATGAAAGTGCAGGTGACACAATTAATATTGATTTCCAGCTTTACCTCGATAATGCCACTGTTGAACCGGATTAAATTAACATGACTTGGCGGATATTAAAATTTGTCGCCTGTATTGGCGGTTTGTCAATGTTGCTTTCAAGTTCGGCAGCAAGTATCACTATTTCTGCTGGACAAACTAGCATTATACAACCGCCAATTCCATTATCAGTGGCACAGTTGCAGGAAAAAGCGGCGGCTATTACTGTCAAGATATTATCAACAGATTTTTTGGGTTCAGGAATATTACTAAATAAACAAAATTCAGTTTATACAGTATTAACAAATGCCCATGTTTTACGAGCAGATAACCCCCCTTATCGTATTCAAACACCAGATGGGGAAATCTATCAAGCAGATGTACAAAAAAATGTAAATTTTCAGAATTATGATTTAGCAATATTGCAATTTTCGACTATTAAAAAAATCTATTCTGTTGCAAATTTGGGTACTGTTCCCAAAATAGGAGATCAGGTATTTATTGCCGGGTTTCCTATGGAGGAAGAAAGCGAAAAAATCAGCTTTGTATTTATTGGTGGTAAGGTATCTTTGGTGTTATCAAAAGCCTTAGAAGCTGGTTATCAGGTGGGATATACAAATCATTTGGAAAAGGGAATGAGTGGCGGTACTTTATTGAATAAACAGGGTGAGGTTGTGGGTGTAAATGGGATGCACGCTTATCCTTTATGGGATACTCCCTCTGTGTTTATTGATGGTTCGCAAGCAGAGGAAAAGTTACATCAGGAAATAGTGGGTTTGAGTTGGGCTATACCAATAGATCAAGTAGTGCAAATGATGGGGAAATTCGAGATATCTAATTCGGATTTTCATAGATAATTAAAATATCAGTAATTTAATTAATTGATGGGTAAACAATTATGAGTGTACAACTGTCTATTCCCGATTCTGTAATTGCAGCAATCCGACTACCGGAAAAACGTATAGAACAGGAATTATTGGTTGAATTAGCATTGGCTCTCTATAGTCAAGAACTATTATCTTTTGGTAAGGCTAGAGAGTTAGCTTCTATGGGAAAATATGAATTTGGGAAATTATTAGGAGAACGAGAGATTAATCGGCATTATGAATTGGCAGAATTGGAGGATGATTTAAACTATGCCAGTGATCAGTAATACTTCGCCACTGTTGAATCTGGCAATTATAGATCAGCTAGACTTATTACGCCAGCAATTTGGCGAGATACTGATACCAAAGGCTGTATTGGAAGAATTGCGGGTAGAAGAAATGCTACCGGGTTCTGATCATCTGCGAGAAGCTCTAGTTGAAGGATGGCTTCAAGTGCGGGAGGTTAATAATCCATCTTTGGTACAGCTATTACAGCGAGATTTAGATAGAGGTGAAGCAGAAGCAATTGCACTTGCATTGTTGCTAGATGCAGATTGGATAATTTTAGATGAACGAGATGGGAGAAGAATTGCCAAAAGTTTCGGTTTACAAGTGACAGGAATATTAGGTGTAGTTATACGTGCATCACGCAATGGACAGATTTCTTCACTTCCATTGGTGATTAACCAGTTACGCGAAGAAGCTGGTTTTCATATTGCACCAAGTTTATTATCTCAAATTTTGAAGGAGGAGACAAATAAATGAATCATAAATACACAATTCCAGCAGCACTGATAGGGGTATCAATCGCACTGGTACAGCCGCAAATAGCAAGGGCA
>NZ_VILC01000145.1:0-6803 GCF_009712065.1 Aphanizomenon sp. UHCC 0183
ATTCTAGAGATGTGGTGACTGTAGCCAGTAAGTTTGAAGTCAACATCTAATTTACTCCTGATATTTTCGGATGCTTGACAATATCATCCAAATATTGATTAATAAAAATCTATATAATTGCTTACTTTGTAGTAAATTTTAACATTTGTTTTCAATTCTTAATAAGGATAACTGCTGTACTGAATAACAATTTTTGATATTTGTCGCCGTTTTAATGGTATATCTGTAATGGCTGGTAATTGCTAAAATAAGGGTAATTATTTCCTGGATTGATCATGTCCTCAACTCTTGATTCCTTACCGCCGGCACTGAATAAAATTGTCCACCGTTTTCAACGTGCTACAGAACCTAAACGACGATATGAGCAGTTGATATGGTATGCTCAAAAGCTACAAGAGTTCCCTGAAGATGGGAAAATTCCCGAAAATAAAGTTCCAGGTTGTGTTTCTCAGGTGTATGTTACGGCATCATTAGAAGATGATAAAGTCATGTTTCAGGGTGATTCTGATTCCCAATTAACGAAGGGATTGTTAGCATTATTAATAAAAGGATTAAATGGATCAACACCTACAGAAATAGTTCAGCTTACTCCTGATTTTATTCAAGAAACTGGCTTAAATGTGAGTTTGACTCCTTCCCGCGCTAATGGTTTTTACAATATTTTCAAAACAATGCAAAAAAAAGCTTTGGAATGTAAATTAGAAAATTAGGAATTGGAGATTCAACAACTCGAATACTTTTTGAGGGGTAGAAACAGGTTTAAATTATTCTTTCTTTGTTGTGAACTTCCCTCGGCTATGGAGACTGGGCAACCACGGGGGGCATTTGTGTCAACTTAACGTAAAACATCTATCCCGCAAAGAACTCAAGTCACCTCGTTCCCAGTCTCTGACTGGGAATGAATTCTAGAAGGCTCTGCCTTCAATGATATTAGAGGCAAAGCCTCATTAACTGCATTCCTAGTCAGAGACTAGGAACGAGATGTGGTAGGGATTTGAGCTTAAGTTGACACCATTACACGGGGGGTTGCCCCTACCTATGGAGACTGGGCAACCACGGGGGGTTGCCCCTACAGATTCTGAATATTAATAATGATAGATTATGCTCCTTCTGAGCGATCGCTTTTTTGACTAGGAGAAGATTCATAAAGAGCATCCAACTGTTCCCGTGCATCCTCAATATTAATTGAACGCATGACTAGCAGTGGTTCTTTAATCATGTTACCTGCGCTGTCTAACAATTCGGGATGGGAAACATACTGCTTTCTACCCGCATAATAACCAAAGCCACCTTGTGATGATTGGTTAGCTGAATATGTCCTTTCTCTATCGAAACTGAACATGATCAGATTCCGAATTAAGTTACCGACAGCTATGAATGCCAAAACGGTGAAAGCCAGAATATAGAGTAGGTGTAGCATTGAATTTTCCTCCAGAACAGTAAAGGTTAAAATGTTATTTCGTAAAACTTAAAACTCCGCAAATAAATGATTCGCGGTAAAAAAAAAAGAATGTAAAATTCCTTACTTGTGCGCCTATGTTATTTGATGCAATCCTTATATTCAGATTAAGGTAACATGAGACACATTATTTTTTTATGAAAACAATGTTAAGAATTGTCTAATATCTTTACAATTTCCAACTCATTTAGATTTTGCCAGGGATTTATTATTCCTTGGATTGACCTAAACGCATTCCCACACTCCAACATTCTGTAACTAATTGATGCCAAGGCATTACACTTGCCATATCAATTCCCACTTGTTTTTCAGTTGCTGTAAACAACATCCTTACTGTGTTCAGTTCACATTCTGCATCTTTGACTCGTTTTAGTAAGTTTAGTTGCTCTTGTTCACTCATGAATTGGATTTTCTCATTTTCCAGGATTTGACTATAGCGCTCAAACCAATATTGAAAATCCTCTAACAGCGGTTCTAAGACTGATTTCAGTAAATCAGCACTTGGTAAATTCGAGTCTCTCATATACGAGAAGCATATTTCCTAATTCTCTTTTTATATTAACGTTATTTACGATTCTTAACAATCAATTCATAACTTCTCACATCAAAAATCTTGTAAATCTGTAACTTCGTATCTGAAGCACAATTATATAAATTTGGCAATAAATTTGTAAAGCTCCTTGGGAGTAAGCCTGGATACCTCTAAAGGAATAAATCATTCAGGAGTCAGAAAGAAGAAAGAATTAAAACTGCTATAGCGGTATGCAGTGGAAATAAGATCCAACATTTACCTAAAAAACCGTAAACCAAAAGACTTTCAACTGTGTTCCCTGCTATATATAGGGTTTGCTGAATAAGTTGTCTGTGAAGCGTAAGCGTACCCCAAGGCGCAAGGGAGTATGTGGAGTATGTCACCAGAAGTCTGTGATTGAGCTAAATTAGGAGAAACCATAGCCAGTGGACTATTATTTATTTTGTAAAGATATTTTTTGTCAAGTTTATTTTTAACACTTCGCCAAAAGTTTAACAGCCAATGTCGCCAAATCAAGAAACCCAAGCAGTCGAAAAAATCTATTTACCCCGTACCAGTGAATCAGAACCTTTAAAAAAGATTCGCCATACAGCTTCCCATATCATGGCAATGGCAGTACAAAAGCTGTTTCCCAAAGCGCAAGTCACAATTGGTCCTTGGATTGAAAACGGGTTCTATTATGATTTTGATAGTCCAGAACCCTTTAGCGATAAGGATTTGAAAACCATTCAAAAAGAAATGGTGAAGATTATTAATCGCAAATTGCCATTAATTCGGGAAGAAGTCAGCCGCGAAGAGGCACAACACCGCATTGAAGCTATCAAAGAGCCTTATAAGCTAGAAATTCTGGCTGATATCAAACAAGAACCCATCACGATTTACCATTTGGGAGATCAATGGTGGGATTTGTGTGCTGGGCCACATTTGGAAAATACCAGCGAAATAAATCCCAAAGCTTTAGAATTAGAAAGCGTTGCTGGTGCTTATTGGCGGGGAGATGAAAAAAAAGCCCAGTTACAGCGCATTTATGCTACGGCTTGGGAAACTCCCGAACAATTAGCTGAGTACAAACGCCGCAAGGAAGAAGCTTTACGCCGTGATCATCGTAAACTGGGTAAAGAACTGGGATTATTTATCTTTTCCGATTTAGTCGGTCCTGGTTTACCTTTGTGGACTCCGAAAGGAACTTTGTTAAGAACGATTTTAGAGGACTTTCTCAAAAAAGAGCAGTTAAAACGGGGCTATTTATCTGTGGTGACTCCCCACATTGCTAGGGTTGATTTATTTAAGACATCTGGACATTGGCAGAAATACAAGGAAGATATGTTTCCTCTAATGGCTGAAGATGAGGAAGCAAGAGCCATAGAACAGGGTTTTGTCATGAAACCGATGAATTGTCCTTTTCATATCCAAATATACAAGAGTGAATTACGCTCTTATCGGGAATTACCGATGCGGTTGGCGGAATTTGGCACGGTTTACCGTTATGAACAGTCGGGAGAATTGGGGGGTTTAACCAGGGTGCGCGGTTTTACGGTTGATGATTCTCATTTGTTTGTAACTCCTGAACAGTTAGACAGCGAATTTCTGAATGTTGTAGATTTGATTTTGAGCGTTTTCAAAAGTCTGCAATTGAAGAATTTTAAAGCCAGATTGAGTTTCCGTGACCCAGCCAGTGATAAATATATTGGTGGGGATGAAGTTTGGGATAAAGCGGAAGGGGCGATTCGTCGCGCTGTGCAACAATTGGGAATGGAGCATTTTGAAGGCATTGGGGAAGCGGCTTTCTATGGACCCAAGCTAGATTTTATCTTCAGTGATGCTTTGGAACGAGAATGGCAATTGGGAACGGTGCAGGTAGATTATAATTTACCTGAACGGTTTGATTTAGAATATGTGGCTGAAGATGGTTCGCGTAAACGTCCAGTAATGATTCACCGCGCCCCCTTTGGTTCTTTAGAACGATTAATTGGGATTTTGATTGAAGAGTACGCGGGTGATTTTCCCTTGTGGTTAGCGCCTGTGCAAATCAGGTTATTACCTGTAGGTGATCTTCAGTTAGATTTTACCAAAGAGGTGGCAGCGAAGATGGTTGCATTGGGTATTCGGGCGGAAGTGGATTTGAGTGGCGATCGCCTGGGTAAGTTGATTCGTAACGCCGAAAAGGATAAAATACCTGTCATGGCGGTGGTTGGTGCGAAGGAAGTAGAAGCCAACAGCTTGAGTATCCGCACCCGTGCTTCTGGGGAATTGGGAGTCATAACTGTAGATGAAGTTGTGAATAAGATCACAGAAGCAATTACTAACTTTAGTAACTTCTAAAAAAGTAGGTTGGGTAGAAAGAAGGGAAAGTTTAAAACTCTCTGCGACTCTGCGCCTCTGCGTGCAAAAAAATCACTTTTCTACCCAACAAAATCCCAAAACTTCTCACTCAAAAGCGCATCAACATTCAGACTAAACTCCCACACATCAGGAAATTGAAAACTAGAATAATCTTCCCTAACTTCCATGAGAGCCTCTTCCCAAGCTTGATCTAATACTGCTGTAAAATATCGCTTCAGACTAGGGGACTGTTTAAGAAGAATTCTTAATTGACGACGTTGTTCTCGAATTGTCACTTCCCATTCACGATTATCGTATTCACTATTAACATAAATCCGTTTTAATAGATGCACCCATAGTACAATTAGGCGGCTTTCAACCTCAGCCCTATCCCTACTCGCCAAGATTTCCATCTCCTCAATTAAATGTTCCACATCCAAACCGTGAAAATCTCGCGCCTTGAGTTTTAGGATTGTCTCCTCTAACCAGAGGTACTGATCTCGATTATAAAGACCTGTTTTAGCCAATTGAATTTCAGTCATTGATTTAACAGTACGTCTAACACCTTATTTTAAATCATCGGGGAGACAAAGAAAAACGTTTCAATCTACTCAATCCTAAGCATAAGATTTATTTAGGTATATATTCTCTTATGCTAAACTGAGGTAAAAACTTATAAAGAAATTGTTAAAAAGTTTAGTACAATAACATCATTAACCAATAAGTATTTTTTCCTATTGACATGATAGCGGCTCAATTTCCTTGGCTTACCGCAATTGTCCTATTTCCCCTCCTGGCATCTTTTCTCATCCCTGTATTGCCAGATAAAGATGGCAAACTCGTCAGATGGTATGCACTGGGCGTAGGTATTGCCGACTTTATTTTAATGTGTTGTGCCTTTTGGCAACATTACGATGCCAGTAATGCGAATTTTCAACTGGTAGAAAATTATGTCTGGATGCCCCAATTGGGCTTAAACTGGGCTGTTTCTGTGGATGGTATTTCCGCCCCGTTGGTACTTTTAGCGGGCTTTGTTACCACACTGGCGATGTTTTCAGCTTGGCAAGTTGACCGCAGACCAAAGCTTTTCTATTTTCTCATGCTTGTGTTGTATTCTGCACAGGTTGGGGTATTTGTCGCCCAAGACTTGCTGTTATTTTTCATTATGTGGGAAGTCGAACTAATCCCCGTATATTTACTAGTTTGTATTTGGGGTGGACAACGACGACGCTACGCAGCTACAAAATTTTTACTTTATACCGCAGCAGCTTCTATATTTATCTTGGTAGCAGCCCTAGCAATGGGGCTATATGGCGGCGGAAATGTCACTTTTGATGTTGCAGAACTCGCACAGAAAGAATATCCTCTCACCCTGCAACTCCTACTATATGCGGGTTTGTTAATTGCCTTTGGTGTAAAATTGGCGATTTTCCCCTTGCATACTTGGCTACCGGATGCTCACGGTGAAGCATCTTCTCCAGTATCCATGATTTTGGCGGGTGTGCTGTTGAAAATGGGCGGATATGGACTAATTCGCCTGAATCTTGACTTACTTGCCGATGCTCACGTTTACTTTGCGCCTGTTTTGGCTATTCTCGGTGTTGTCAACATTATCTATGGTGCTTTAAATTCCTTCGCCCAAACGAATATGAAACGGCGTTTGGCTTATTCGTCAATTTCCCATATGGGTTTTGTATTAATAGGAATTGCTTCTTTCACCGATTTGGGTATCAACGGTGCAATGTTGCAGATGATATCACATGGTTTAATTGCTTCCGTGTTATTCTTCTTGGCTGGTGTAACTTACGATCGCTCCCACACGATGATGATGGCAGAAATGGGCGGTATTGGTCAAGCCATGCCAAAAGTGTTTGCCCTGTTTACAATGGGGGCTATGGCATCTTTGGCTTTACCGGGAATGAGTGGCTTTGTTGGTGAACTTTCGGTTTTCGTGGGAATAGCAACTAGTGATGTTTACACCTCTACATTCTGCACCGTCACAGTTTTCCTAGCGGCTGTGGGAGTTATCCTCACACCTATTTATCTACTTTCTATGCTGCGTGAAGTATTTTATGGTTCTAGTGCAGCCCTGATTTGCGATATTAACAATGCTGATTTAGAAAATCAGGAAGATGAAGGAACGGCTTGTTTTGGTACAGATTGCCTTTTACCAACGGAAACTGTATATAGTGATGCCAGACCCCGTGAAGTGTTTATTGCTGCCTGTTTTCTGGTGTTGATTATTGGTATTGGTTTCTACCCCAAGGCGGCTATGCAAATGTATGATGCAAAAACTGTAGCTGTCAATGCTCATGTTCGCCAATCTTATACGATTATTTCCCAAACCAATCCTCATATTTATGCGAGTGGATTCTTAAATCCGCAGATTCCAGCGACTGAGTTAACACCTGTTTTGGGAACTTTAAAATAGGTAATTGACGACTAACAAAAAGTATGGAGAATATATCCTCTAGTAGTCTGTCAAATTTA
>NZ_VILC01000146.1:0-6585 GCF_009712065.1 Aphanizomenon sp. UHCC 0183
TTTTCAAACAACCTCTCAGAGGTTGAATGAACAAGTCTAGTTTATTACCCACCATTCCTGATTTTGAACAAGAGTATGAACTTGCCAATTAGGATCAGTTTGAGGATAATCTAAACGGTAATGTCCACCTCGGCTTTCAGTTCTAAAAACCGCACTTTTAAGAATTAATTCGGCAATATCTAATAAATTACGAGTTTCTGCCCAAAGCCGTAATTCTTTTTCAATTTGTGGTTGTTGAAAATTAACTGATTGTGTTGGTTTTAAACTCAATAATAATTGACTTAAAGGCAAAGCAGCAAAGTCTTCTTGCCAAGATGCAACTTGAGAAATGGCAGTTTCTAAACTTGATTTTTCTCGACAAATACCTGCACTTTGCCAAACTACACGGGGTAAGTTTTTGCGAATTTCTGCTAATTGTCTTTGTTGATTTTCCCACTCGATTAGAGATGGGTTAACTGCCAAACTTTCAGTTTCAATAATATTAGCAGATTCCTGTTTTCCCAGTTGCAATTTTTCATAGTCAACATTAGCCATTTGCGCCCCAAACACAATACATTCCAACAACGAATTACTGGCTAAACGATTAGCACCATGTACCCCCGTACTGGCAGTTTCTCCAATGGCATATAAACCGGGAATATTCGTGGCATTCATGACATCTGTGAGAATACCACCCATCCAATAATGGGCAGCAGGTGACACAGGAATGGGTTGAGTAAAGACATCAATGCCCCAATGTTGACAAACATTGATGATATTCGGGAAACGATGGCGAATTTTGTCAGCGGGAATGGGGCGCATATCTAACCAGACATTCGCTGTAGCCATATCAGCAGCCGTTTTTTGTAAATGACTGAAAATAGCTCGACTGACCACATCACGGGGTGCTAGTTCCCCTGCTGGGTGGTAATCAAAGGCAAAACGTCGCCCGGTGTCATCCACCAAATGCGCCCCTTCTCCACGCACAGCTTCACTAATCAGGAAACGTCCTGGTTTACTTAGGGCTGTGGGGTGAAACTGGACAAATTCTAAATCCCGCAGAATTGCCCCTGCCCGCCAAGCGATCGCTACACCATCACCTGTACTCACTGCTGGGTTAGTGGTTTGGGCAAATACTTGACCACCGCCACCAGTAGCTAAAATGACAGCCCCGGCTCTAATCCAAGTAATTTTCCCTTGATAAAATAGGCTAGTTCCCAAACATTGACCGGTTTGGGGTTCTATCCATAAACTCAAAGCCAAGGCTTGCTGAATGACTTTGATATTCTCACGACGCAGGACTTGATCTGTGAGGGTGGTGGTAACTTCCCTACCTGTGGTATCGGCTGCATGAAGCACGCGAGGACGAGAATGGGCTGCTTCTAGGGTTAAAGCCAAGTTACTGTCATGACGATCAAAAGCTACGCCCAGGTCAACCAGGGACTGAATACAACTGGGGGCTTGTTCGGCTAGGAATTTGACAGCGGCGATATCACATAAACCAGCCCCTGCTTTTAATGTGTCTTCAATATGCAGTTTTGGCGAATCTTCTGGGGCTACAGCTGCGGCTATGCCACCTTGCGCCCAATCACTGGCAGAGAGTGAGACTGTTTCTTTAGTAATTAAGCCGACTCGTAAGGATGTGGGTAGACATAGGGCTGTATATAGTCCTGCTGCACCGGCACCGACTACTAAAACATCGAATTGGTTAGGAATATTTATATCGGGCAAGGTATAACTATGATTTTTGTGATTTGGATGATTTTTGGGATTTACAGCCAGGAATAGGGAACAAGGTATAACTATGATTTTTGTGATTTGGATGATTTTTGGGATTTACAGCCCAAAATTTAAAATCTAAACTTCGGGTATGGGTAATTGGGAATATGTTTTCAATTCCCAGTCCCCAGTCCCCAGTCCCCAATCCCCAATCCTTAGTTATCTGTAGATACCGTTGTTAATGCGATCGTCGCCTTCGTTGAAGTTAGGCTCCAATTCTGTCACGGTGAAGTTGACAAAGTTAGCTTGCAAACGTTCTTTTTGGCTATCGCTCAATCCTGGTAGATTTAATACATCTTCTACTTTTTCGTAGGGAGCATTAGCGATGATCTTTTTCGCCAATGTAGGATACAGTCCTGGATATTGTTGGAAAGCAGCGATATTGGTATTGTTCAAATCAATTTTCTTCCCAAAATCTGTTGCCAGTTTCTGATCTGCTTTGTTTTGACGAGCGATCGCTAAAACTGGAACTTGATTTCCCAGAAAGCTATTGAAACTAACAGCTTGGGCTGTCTGGGTAGTTCCCAGTATTCCCCAGCAACCTAGCAACAATGTAAACACAGTAAATAAACGCACCAATCCTTTCACGATTTTTACCTCTTTTTTTCCAGGAATAATAAAATTTTGCAGCCAAAAGCTATGAACTGTAGGGCATAAGCCGGAAGTTTAAGGGTGTTAGAGCAGTTTCTTTTCTAACTTGATCCTAGCTTCTTCATGGTTTAAGCTTGAGAGCTTGCACAACAGTCATCAAAAACTAATATACAGCGTATCAATATCCATAATATTTACGACTATTTGGTTTGATTTGACTTTTGCCAAAAATCTGACCTCATAGCACCTTTGCGCCCATTTTTCGGTGTTTACCTGAATTGATGGGAATTTCACGCCAGGACTGCTGCTAACAAGAAGAGACTGTCTACTAGAATTGTACTCAAAACCGCCCCCCCAAAGGCATACCAATGGGATTGCTTATGGAGTAAAGAGACTGTTCCTACTGTCATCAGCATCAGGGCAAGAATGACTGCCCAGCCTTCTCCCCAAGGGGTTTGGACTTGTGCTAGGGCATTTTGTAAGATTTGTGAAGCACCTGATGGATCTGTTCTCATAATTTGTCGCCAATAAGGCATTAAATCCACCAAATAAAAATAAATATCGGTTAAAACCGTTCCTAGTAAAGAACCGAGGTAAAACCAATTGCCAACCTTACCCCAATTTTTCGCTAAACACCAGACAGCAAAAGGTAATCCTAATGCTTCTATTGGTATATGCCAGATTGGTTCATATCTTAACCAACCCCAATAAATCGCTCCTGTTAACCAGGTCCAGCTAAAGCCAAAGAGTAAATCTCCCCACAAGTAGGTTTGCGAACGTGACATTAATCTCATACTGATCCATACCCAAAAGCTTGTCATTAATACACTAAGAATGGGAGAAGATCGCACCAATGGAGCTTCTATGAACACTGGTACTGATACTAAGAATACTGATGCTAAAAATATTAACCAATTTTGTCGGGAAGATAGGAAATTTGGTAAATGAGGATTTTTCAGGCTGTGATTGATATCTACAGCCTGGTTAGTAGCTGTATAGGCAGAAAATGTATGATTAATCAAAGTTTTTAATATTTGTTACTAAACTTTACTTATCTTCAGAATATCATAACTGAAAATCCCCCAGGGGGGCATCTTGATTATACATGAAATTTATTTATAGAGGTATGCAGTCAAGCCGCAAAGGAATATGACCATGACCTTGGCTAAGTTTTCAGAAGTGATCACTTTGGCGACTTGGTATTGATAAATCACCAGATTAATCAGAGAAATTGCGAATTTTGTGATTGAATTATAAGTTATTTGTATAGGATTCTAGTAAAAAAGGACTTTCTCAATTATGGGGGGTCTATTCTCATGATTATTGAGAATATTATCAATAATCAAACGAGTTTTGGTGATTTCAGCTAGGGGGCTTGACAGTGTTCCGAGTTTTTGGTATGCTCGTGGTATGCGTGGAAAAATGTGCGCCCATATATATAGAGTTTTTATTCATCAAGATAATAATTTCCTAAATAGATCCCAAAAGCAGAGAAATAACAAAATAATATTTGTCCATTTAATTGTCAGAATCAGGATATCCAGGATTTAAGGATTTACAGGATTTTTGTGATGTGGGAATCTCCCGCAAAATATCTTCTCCCACTCTTCACGAATTTCTTCTAAACTTGGAAAGTCGTCTTTCCAGGTTTCAGCAAGTGAATAAACAAGTTTTGTCCAATAAATCTGGTTTAAAGAATTATTGACATTTATAGGATTTTGTTTAAAAAGACTGACTACCACCAAGTAAAGTCGGATAGTTTGCTATAATTACGCATTGATTTTGGGAGTCTGGTTAATGAAAACAATTTTAGAGTTAAATAGTATAGATTTACTATTATCACAACTGTTACAGGTAGGAGCGCCTAGCGAAGTAGCTAGTCAAGTTGATTTGGTTCAAGGAGTAATCCAGGCATTTATTTTAGGAATTGTGCAAGGAATTACCGAGTTTTTACCAATTAGTAGCACGGCACATTTAATCATTGTAACTAAGGTATTTGGTTGGAAAGAACTTGGTTCTAAAGATTTTGTTGATGCTATTCAATTTGGGAGTGTAATTGCCATTTTGTGGTATTTTTGGGCTGTAATTTCTGGTTTGGTGAAAGGTGCAATTACAGCTTTTCAAACTAAAGACTGGGAAAGTGAAGATGGGAAAATTGTTGTGGGGATTGCTGTGGGGACAATTCCGGCTTTAACTATTGGATTTTTATTAAAAGATGTAATTCCTGAAAGTTCCTTGATTATTGCGATTATGTCGGTAATTATGGCGATGCTGCTAGGTTTAGCGGAAAAATTTGGAACTCGTAAACGAGGTTTCGATGCTTTGGAAATTCGAGATGGTATTCTGGTAGGATTAGGACAAACTTTAGCTTTAGTTCCGGGAGTTTCTCGTTCTGGTTCAACTTTAACTACTGGGTTATTTTTGGGGTTAGAAAGAGAAGCAGCCGCGAAATTTTCTTTTTTGTTGGGGTTTCCCACTTTGACGATTGCGACTTTATATAAAAGTTTGAAAATCTTCAAAATGTTTCAATCTGGAGAATTACCAAATAATATTGTAATTCTGTTAGTTGTTGGCATTGTTTCTACCTTTATTTTCTCTTATTTATCAATTGCTTTTTTAATTAAATACTTGCAAACTAAAAATACGTTGGTTTTTGTTTGGTATAGATTAGCTTTTGGTGTTTCTATTTTATTAGCGATCGCTGCCGGTTGGCCAGGATAACTCTGTTATGTAAGAATTCAGGAGTCAGGAGAATGTAGAAGTTTTCAATTCCCTATTCCCTATTCCCTGTTCCCTGTTCCCTGTTCCCTGTTCCCTATTCCCTGTTCCCTGTTCCCTGTTCCCTGTTCCCTGTTCCCTGTTCCCATGACTACCATTCAACCTGCTAAAATTACCAAGGTGCTGCCTGACTCAATTGCGGAGGAAATTGGCTTTACAGCCGGTGATGCGATTGTGGCTATTAATGGCACACAACCCCGTGATTTAATTGATTATCAATTTTTATGTGCTGATGAAATTCTCGAATTAGAAGTTTTAGATGCGACGGGGAAAACCCATCATGTCGAAATTGAAAAGGATTATGATGATGATTTAGGACTGGAATTTGCTACAGCTTTATTTGATGGGTTGATTCAGTGTAATAACCGTTGTCCCTTTTGCTTTATTGATCAACAACCACCAGGAAAACGAACTAGTTTATATTTAAAAGATGATGATTATCGCCTAAGCTTTTTATATGGTTCTTATCTAACTTTAACGAATTTAACCGCGAGAGAATGGCAAAGAATTGAACAAATGCGGTTATCACCTCTCTATGTTTCCGTGCATTCCACGGAACCAGATGTGAGAATTAGACTTTTAAAAAATAATCGTGCCGGGGAAATATTATCACAAATTAAATGGTTTCAAGAACGAAGATTGCAAATTCATGCTCAAGTTGTTGTCTGTCCTGGTATAAATGATGGTGAACATTTAGAGAGGACATTGCGGGATTTAACATCTTTTCATACTGGAGAATTACCAACGGTAGCATCAATAGCAGTTGTCCCGGTGGGTTTGACGCGGTTTCGTCCCCAGGAAGATGAACTCACACCTGTGACGCGGGAAAAAGCCCAAGAGGTAATCTATCAAGTTAAATTACTCTCCCAGGAATTTCGCCAAGAATATAATTCTAGTGTCGTCTGGTTAGCTGATGAATGGTTTTTAATTGCTGGGGAGGAATTACCTACTGAAGCTGAATATGAAGAATATCCGCAAATTGATAATGGTGTAGGTTCAATTCGCTTATTTATTAAACAGTTTACCCAAACTGCAACTGAGTTATTACCACCAAAAATTACCAATCAACGCAGATTAACTTGGGTTGTCGGTAATGCAGTGGAAACAGCATTTCAACCCTTGGTAGAACAGTTAAATACTGTCACGGGTTTAGAAGTGAATATGCGAGCTTTATCTAGCGATTATTGGGGACAAAGTATCAGTGTGACTGGTTTATTAACCGGACATGATTTACTTTTAAACTTAAAAGGGCAAGATTTAGGAGAGGGAATTTTATTACCTAGCGTCATGCTGAAGCATGGAGAATTGGTATTTTTAGATGATATGACGGTTGCAGAAGTATCTCAAAAATTAAATGTCAGTATTTTCCCTGTAGCGGGAGTTGAGGAATTAATCAATACTTGTCT
Organism: Aphanizomenon sp. UHCC 0183; assembly: GCF_009712065.1. Taxonomy (NCBI): domain Bacteria; kingdom Bacillati; phylum Cyanobacteriota; class Cyanophyceae; order Nostocales; family Aphanizomenonaceae; genus Aphanizomenon; species Aphanizomenon sp. UHCC 0183. The sequence continues at coordinate 6,534 of NZ_VILC01000146.1, forward strand.
TCAAGCGGACTAATAATTAGGCTTTGCTGAAAAAGTTATCTGTGAGGGCTAG
>NZ_VILC01000147.1:0-6455 GCF_009712065.1 Aphanizomenon sp. UHCC 0183
AGTGACGGTGTAAACTGTGCTTGTGCCGTTTTCTGCAAAGCTGGCGGTGGCAGCGCTGGTAATAACTGGAGCTTCGTTAACGGCCATTTCGATCGCCACTGGTTGCCCATCTAGGGTAATTATCGCCTGATCATTTTCACTTTGAATCCGACTTAACTCCGTTCCACTGGGGGTAATGCCCCGCACTAAGAGGGAAAAGAGTTCCCCTTCATCTCCAGGGGTATCACTGCTGTTGATTTTTGCATCTACAGCATGACCAATTTCTTCGAGAAGAACGGCAACTAGTTGGGCTGAGGTGGCCGTGGCGACAAAGGTATCGGCTAGATAAATGGTGTTATTACTGGCGGCGTAGGCTCCATTGGCTTTGCCTAAAATGCTGCTGTTGAGGATTTCAACCGGCGGTAAGGTACTAAAGTTCCCTGCTTGCCATTCTTGTTGTAAGGTTTGGGCAAGGACGGAGTTGTAGTTTGTGCCGAAGATGCTATTAAGAATTGTCCAATACTCCGGGGATTGGGCAACGGTGTTGAGTTGGTTGTAGGCGAGGTCGAGGGCAAGCTGGAGGTTGATATTCATATAAGTTAGAGTCACTTAGGTAGTAATGGATTATTAGGTATGACAATCTGTAAAACATCAATTAACAAAAGCAGTTTTGGAGGTGACAGCACCGTTGCTACTGTTGATTTTAAAGAGGTTAGGATCGTGGATTAAATAACCTGTAATTCTGGTTTAGCGGTGTAATTCCATTGCGGCAAGAATTCATCAAAAACAATCTTCATGTTTGATTTGAAATCAAGAGCCACTTTTCGGACTGTTTGATAGGTTTTATCGAGAATCGTGGTAAACACTTTAAGAGGTTGTTTGATAGCGTTCACGAAGTGTGCCGTATCCCTGCGGGAGCCGGAGGCATCAGGCATAGCGTGGCGTTAGCCATAAAGTATTAGATAGAACCAATAATTTCCAATAATTTCCAATAACCTAACCCCCCAGCCCCCCTTCCCTACCAGGGAATGGGGGTTTCAAAGCGTCTCCCCGCGTCGGGGAGAGGTTTACAAGAGGGGTTTATTTATACATTAAAAACTTTTCAAACATCCTCTAAGTCCTGTGCGAGTTGTTGCCGTTGCCATTAGGTCTTTGTCTCTTGGAGAGTAAGTAACCGGCAAATAAACTTGATCAATCACTCAATAGAGCGTTACGTTGATTCTAAATATTGACATGAAACCTCTTTCCAGTAAGCACTTCCAGATTTTTGCCTGTTTGACTACACTTTATATTTGGAATTGTTGGTATTTCTTACATTATGATATAAGAGACTAATTATATAAGTGCATAAAAGTTACTTAAATTTCTAAAAAAGTAACTTTTTGAGGAAAATTATTGTCCTTTGGTCATCAATAAACAACCCAGATTATGTTAGGCTTCACTGAATTGTGGATTAAGTTTAATAGCGTTACGAAAACAAATTAAGGCATCTTCAATTCTGCCAGTTTGTCGGAGTATATTGCCCAGTTCTTGATAAATTTGTGGGTTTTGGGGTTGCAGTTTTAGGGCTTGATTAAGACAGTTTTCTGCGGCTCGAAGTTGGTGTTGATTACCATAGAGTTTGCCTAAGTTCTGATAGGCTAAAGCAAAATCAGGTTTTATCTGTATCGCCCGTTGATAGGCAGCGATCGCCTCTTCATTTTTCCGCTGAATTTGCCAAATACTACCCAGATTGCAATGGGCGGCGGCCATATTAGGATTAATTTCTAATACTTTTTGATAACAGGCGATCGCTTCTTCAGATTTTCCCAAAGTTTGTAAGACATTTCCCAATTGATTATAGGCCGCTAGATAATCCCCTTGCAGGCGAATGGCTTCCTGAAAATAGACGATCGCTTTTTCTAAATTATTATCTTTAACCTGAGCTTTTCCCGCATCAAACATTAATTTGGCTGCATCACTGACAGGTTTTGCCTTTGATAAAATTTTGCCCTGGGCTATTTTTTGAGAGAATTTTAAACCATTAGACAGCGATCGGGGTTCAGCCCATCCCAACTTACGAAGCATTGATGCTAAAGCCTTTTCAGCCAAAGGAGTCGGCTCGTAAACCAAAATAATTTGCTCAAACTTCTGCGACCATATCTCCCGCTCTAAAAAAGCCAACATTTTTGTGCCAATGCCCTTTTGTCGGTGGTCTGGATCAACAAACAACGAAATTATTTCCGCCTTAAAATCGGGTAACAATTCCGCGATCGCAAAACCTACCATATCCCCCAAAACCGAAGCCGAAACTCCAATCACCTCACCCCGTTGCGGTTGACTTTGCCAACGTTGTTGCAAACTCGGAAAAGTCATCCCATTGTATGGTGCTAAACTTTCGGGATTCAGATGAAAAACCCTCTGAAACTTGATCTCTACCCCAGCAAGTTGTTCTTGCCGTTCCATTGCTTCATATTCCCGCGATTCCTGATTTTCGCGATCCACTCTTTCCTTCGTTGCCAATCCTGCGATCATGAGTGTGGAATCACTAGGACGTTTTACGGTTGGCTTAGTCGTCACCAATCCATTGGAACTCGGAAATGTCACCAATCGCTCAATATCTTCATCCTGAAAACCCAAGGACATAGGACGACAGACATTGGGCAACACCACCACATCAAATAACTCTTCAATCGGTTTGTCTAAAAACAGAGAATGGACAATTTCGCCACTATGCAAATTAATTACCATCAATCCACATTGGGCGGTTTTTCCTTCTGCTAATAGCCGTTCTTCTAGCACCAATCCCGAAAAACTTGCCGACCTCAGTTTCGATAGTCCCAAGATCGCTAAATCACCCCAAAAGGCTAATCCCCTCACAAATCCAGGACAAAAGGCGATCGGTATAAACTTGCTATCATCGACATAGCCCAGTTCCCCCGTCCCCGCATTCAAAATCCATAATTTCCCCTGATACCATCGCGGCGAATGGGGCATTGATAGACCTCCCAGCACAATTTCATTGCTAGGAATATGCAGAACAATACCCCCATCATTGCGGTGCGATCGCCATCCTGCGGCACTGTCAGTCATACTGCAAGCGGTGACATAGGCAGGTTCTCCTTCCACCATCGCTAAACCGTTGAGATGACAGCGATCTTCGGCTACCAGTTTTGTAATAAATGGCGGTTGCCAAATCGGTGCAAAACTATAACCCTCGGCGATCGTTGCCAGACAGCTAAAGTCTGTATTTATGAACACTGGTGTGCCAGTTTTGTCTAAAACCAGATCGTGAACATTCAGGCTACCTGTCGTATAGCTATGACTCGGTACATATAGGCGATCGGCTTCTTGATAGGTTTCGCCCTTGGCCAAATGATTGTCAAACTGCCAAATTTGATAGCGCGTACTCATGTAGAGGCTGTCACCTTGGGCATAAAGTCCCATCGGTTTATCAAACAACCGCTCGTTAATCGCCAATCTGCCGTTAGCCTTCCGACCCACCAACATCAAACGATTAGTCTGATAAGTGGTAAAACCAATGCTGATCTGCTCTTTTTCTAACCATTCCCACAACCCTTCGGAGGCGTTCACTGGCAGAAATGAGTTACTAGACTTTTCTTCTGATTCTGTCAAAAGTGTGGCCATATTCAAGAAACCCATAATGCGAATTCACTTATTTCGCCACCATCATAAATATACAACTTGGAAGGTTGTTTCTTGCTGTAAGTTTTTCATTGATTACATCTGATGCGATGGCTAAAGTCTTATCCTACCGTGACCCATGATAATTTATCAATGAATTATTTACAGGTGGTATTTTTTGTGAAATTGATGATAGTTCTGTTGTTGAAACTCCCGTTTCGCATGGTTCCAAAAAGCGTTCAAGCAAACTAAAATCCTTGCACTACAAAGATTTTGCTATTCCTTGCCTTGTTCATGGACTTATGCCAAAACGAGAAATAGGAAGAATAAGCGATCGCCTGGGTTCCAGCGGTATAGGTATTCACACCGCCGAGGTTCAACGTACCCGCACCATCCTTGGTCAGCGTGCCACTGGTCGTATGACCCCACTAACATACCCATTTGTTTCCTTTCCTTGTGACTGAGTGCTATAATTTATTTACTAGAGTATGATGTAAGTGAAATTATGTAAGTGTATAAAGGTTACTTAAATTTCTAAAAAAGTTACTTTTTGAGGAAAATTATCATCAAAAACTACTGGCTGATTTTAAGTAGGTGAACGGAAAAAAACCGAAATATGTAACGAAAAGTAAAGTTGCCCAAAACCTCTTCTCTGTTCCCTGTTCCCTTGCCATAACGACAATTTTTAACGCCAATCTACTTAGTAGATGGTTTGAAGAAGTAGCAGGCTATTTTGACCATACAGCAGTTTTCGCTCTTATGAGGTACATCTTAGCCCCCTATCGAAGAGCGGGGAGGGGGTTGGGGGTGGGGTTCTTGTACCTCATAACACAAAGGAAGTGCTGTAAGACATCTAATGGTGCTGTTGAAGGAATTAATAACAAACTCAAATTAATTAAACGGCTCAGTTATGGATTTCGGAATTTTGAAAATTTCCGAGTTCGTGCCTTACTACCTTGGTATTTCAATCCTATTTCTCCATAAAGGGAGCGGTAGAACCAAATTTTTTCTCTTGGTCCTATTACCGACTGGTAACTTAGCATAATAAGTACCTAAGAACCTATATGTTATTAATCAATGATTTTGGACAAGTTATTAACTATCTGAAAACTATCATTCCTCCAGATAGTTTAACTCCGATAATGGAATTAATTTTAAAAGAAGTTTTATTAGAAAAGAGTTATTCTGAAATTGCTGAAGAAATTAGTTATGATGCTAATTATATTAAGCGGGTTGCTGCGAAATTATGGCAATTATTATCCCAATATCTCAATACTAAAATTACCAAAAAGAATTTTCGCACGATTATTACAGAAAAATATCAAGCGGAAATTAACCAAAGTCAAAAAATACATCAGAAAATAAAAATTATAGATTGGAATGCTTGTCCAATTTTAGAGAAATTTTATGGTAGAGATGAAGAAATCAAACAACTTAAAGATGTAATTTTTCATCATGATAATCGTTTAATTAGTTTATTAGGGCTGGGCGGTATTGGTAAAACTGCTTTAAGTGTTAAGTTTGCTCAACAATATCAAGAAGATTTTGAAGTAATAATTTGGCGATCGCTGCGTAATGCACCTCCTTTAAATACTTTAATAACTGATCTAGTTACTGTTATTTCAAAATCAGAAAATTTACAAGGAAAAACTGAAGATTTATTAATTTTTCTTCAAGATCATCGTTGTTTAATCTTATTAGATAATTTTGAGACAATTTTAGAATCAGGAAAAATTGGTTATTATCGTTCAGGTTTTGAAAATTATGGTAATTTGATTCGCTGTTTAGGAGAGTCTGATCATCAAAGTCGTATTATTATTACTAGCAGAGAAAAATCTCCCGAAGTTAATTATTTAGAAGGAAAAGAAACTAAGGTAAAAAGTATTATTGTCCAAGGTTGTTTAGAAGCATCTCTAAGTATTTTAGAAGCCAGAAATATTCAAGGAAATTCAGAAGATAAACAATATTTAACCAATCTATATGATAATAGTCCCCTGGCTATTAAAATTATAGCAACTTCAATTCAAGATTTATTTAATGGTGACATTCAAACATTTTTATTAGAGAAAACTTTTATTTTTAATGGGCTAAATCGTTTATTAGATGAACAATTTACCCGTCTTAGCACTGGGGAAAAAACGATTATGAATTGGTTAGCTATTAATCGAGAATTAACATCTATTCAAGAATTGGAACAAGATATTTTTCCGCCTATTACTAAGTCAGAATTATTACAGAGTTTAGAATCTTTAATTGGGCGATCGCTCATCGAACAAAAAGAAGGAAAATATACTCAACAAGCTGTAATTATGGAATATATATTAGATAATTTAATTAATCAAATTTATCAAGAATTAATTGATTTTAAAATAGATTTATTTGGTAAATATTCCCTAAATAAAACCACCGTTAAAGAATATGTAACAGAAACGCAAAAAAGATTAATTATTGAGCCATTAGTTAGTTTATTACAAAAAACTTTTCCTGTTAAAATTAGTCTGCAAAAACATTTACAAAATATTCTCCATCAATTAAGAAATTCAGTAATGGCAAATTATGGAGTAGGCAATTTAATCAATATTTATAATAGTCTAAAATTACCTCTTAAAGACTATGATTTTTCAGAATTACCGATTTGGCAAACCGACTTATCACAAATATCAGTAAAAGGAGTTAATTTTAGTTATGCAGACTTTAAAAATGTGAAATTTCTCCAAAATCTTGCCCTGGTTTTAAAAGTAGCTTATCATCCCCAAGGTGAGATTATAGCAAATTCTGATATTCAAAAGATCATTCATTTATGGCGAGTTAGTGATGGACAAACAATCTTAAAATTAATTGGACATCAATAT
>NZ_VILC01000148.1:0-6411 GCF_009712065.1 Aphanizomenon sp. UHCC 0183
CTCCCTCCCCCACTCCCCCCACATCCCCCACTCTCACCTCTATGCCCCCAAAAGTCTCATCGTCATCAACCAATAATAGCTTACCAACACTCGTGTCCAAAGATAGGGAACTTTCCTGGCAGATTGCCTCTAATCTATTTGTTAGTTTTAAGTATGCTTGGGCTGGAATTACCTACGCTTTTCAGACTCAAAGGAATTTTCGGATTCATGTAGCTGTCTGCGCTTTAGCTATTGGATTAAGTGTATTTTTACAGTTAGAAACAGTACAAATATCTATAATTGCTATTACCAGTGGTTTAGTTTTAACTCTAGAGTTAGTGAATACTGCTATTGAGTCAATTGTAGATTTAACGGTCAAACAGTCTTATCATGAGTTGGCAAAAGTTGCTAAAGACTGTGCTGCTGGTGCTGTACTTGTGTCTGCTTTAGTAGCACTATTGGTTGCTTCTACATTAATATTTCCTCCTTTAGCAACATTAATTATGTCTACTTTCTAAATGGTAGATTGTGAACAGTAGAGACGTTTTCAGGGAACATCTTTGATATTTTTAAATAAAATTAGGTAAAAATTGTGATATTAGTCATTGATAACTACGATAGCTTTACGTATAATTTAGTACAATACCTGGGGGAATTAGCAGTAGATTTCCCAGTTGCTGATGACCTGCAAGTGGTACGAAACGATAAGATTACTATAGATGAAATTAGGGCATTGAACCCCGACGCAGTGGTGATTTCCCCTGGACCTGGTCGTCCAGATGATGCGGGAGTTTCCCTCAGTGCGATCGCCCAATTAGGAGATAAACTACCGATTTTAGGCGTGTGCTTAGGACATCAAAGTATTGGTCAGGTTTTCGGTGGTAAAATTGTCTCCGCCCCAGAATTGATGCACGGAAAAACCTCTCAGGTTTCCCACACAGGCATAGGAATTTTTCAAGGTTTAGAAAATCCTTTAACCGCTACCAGATATCATAGTTTAGTGATTGAGCGGGAAACTTGCCCGGAAGTATTGGAAATTACAGCTTGGGTAGAAGATGGCACAATTATGGGCGTGAGACATCGGCAATATCCTCACATTCAAGGAGTCCAATTTCATCCAGAGAGTGTCCTAACTGCCTTGGGTAAGGAATTGCTGAGAAATTTTTTGCGAACTTTGTAAGGCAGTATTCTTATGAAACGACGACAATTGATAGGCTATGCTGGAGCAGGTTTAATAACGGCTATAGTTACTAATTTAGGTGATCAAGATCCAGTAAATGCCCAATCTAGTGGTGTATCAATTCAGTGGTTAGGTCATACCTGCTTTTTATTGACCAATGGTAAGGTCAAAATTTTGATTAATCCCTTTAGCAATTTGGGTTGTACAGCTAAATATCGTCTCCCAAATGTTGCATCAGATTTGGTATTAATTAGTAGTCAATTATTGGATGAAGGGGCAATAGATAAAATACCAGGAAATCCCAAATTAGTTTATAAACCGGGTGTCTATGAGTTTCGGGGCGTTAAATTTCAGGGAATTACCACAGACCATGATCGTAAGGGTGGAAAACAATTTGGGCAAAATATAGCCTGGAAATTAAACCAAGGTGGCATTAATCTGCTACATTTGGGGGGTTCTGCTGCACCGATTACCCTAGAACAAAAAATTCTCATGGGTCGTCCTGATGTATTATTTATTCCCGTTGGCGGCAGTGATAAAGCGTATAATCATCAAGAAGCAAAACAGGCAATTGATGTCTTAAATCCTAAGTTAGTTATTCCTACCCATTATCGGACTCAAGCTGCTGAAAGTGGCAAGTGCGACATTACTCCAGTAGATGATTTTCTAACTTTGATGCAGAGTGTGAATATTAATGTCCGCCGCAGTAACAATGATTCTGTATTAGTTAATTCTCAGAGTTTGCCAGAAAAAACGGAAGTTCAACTTTTGAGTTACAAGTTTTGATTCCTTAATTTATTGTAAGTTGGGTTGACACAAGGAAACCCAACAAATTTCCAACTAAAATTAAGTGAAAAGATGACTTGGTATGGGAGCAGATACAATGATGAGAGTTTGGCTTATATGTTTTTTTATTCTGTTTGCTTTAGCGGAATTTTTTAAGTGGTTACGAGGTTTTTCTGTTCCTGTTCCGTTACCAATATATATTTTAGGTGGGGTATTTTTAGCAGTTGCCTCTAATTATGATAAGATATTTGGCTATTATGTCAGTAATGCTAGTGTAATTACACCTGCGGAAATATCCCAGGAAATACCTAAGTTGGCATCACCAGTAAACTCAACTCCAATTTCTGAATTAATACCTAGTGCTGTACCTAAATCCGATATTCAAGAATCTGCCAACAATTGAGTTGCTATATAGGAGGAGTCAGGAGGTAGGGGCGCAGGGCCTGCGCCCAGTCAGGAGTATGGCTAACGCCACGCTGCGCTATCAGGAGTTCAGGAGTCAGAAAGAAGAAGAAAGAATAAAGAATAAAGAAGAAGAAAATTGTTACCGGCCCGTGGTCTGCGTCAGGACAATATGTGGCTATTGCATCAGAAAATAAATAACTTCGTAAATATAACCCGCATAAAACATAAGATTTTTGTTAAACTTACTAGAAAATTAGAAGTTGAGTAGCTTTTAAGACAGAAAAAAAAAGTAGCAAATACTACGAATTGTATTGAATGAAGAGAAATATCGTAGACGCAGAGGAACGAAAACAAGTGTTCAGAAAATTGACTATCATTGGGTGTTTAACTCTATTTTTACTGGTAGGGTTGTTAACAGGAAATGCTTGGGCAGAAACCTCAGCAACCGTGCCTAGTCCGAATACAGGTGACACAGCATTTATGCTGATTTCCTCAGCTTTAGTAATGCTAATGACACCGGGATTAGCATTCTTTTATGGTGGGTTTGTGCGATCGCACAATATTCTCAACACATTGATGATGAGTTTTGTTTTGATGGCGATTGTGGGGGTCACCTGGGTTCTTTGGGGTTATAGTCTTTCCTTTGCCCCTGGTTTACCCTTCATTGGTGGTTTACAGTGGCTAGGGTTAAATGGTGTTGGTGTAGAAACCACAGGTTATCTGCAAGGTTCAGCCCCTGCGGAGGTAGTTTCCTATGCGGGGACAATTCCCCACCAAGCATTCATGATCTATCAAGCCATGTTTGCAATTATCACCCCAGCCTTAATTTCGGGAGCGATCGCCGAACGCATGAGTTTCCGTGCCTATTGCCTATTTGTAGTTCTGTGGTCAACCTTTATCTACACACCCCTAGCACACATGGTTTGGGCAAAGGGAGGATTCTTAGGTTTATACGGCGGCATCGGCGCTCTAGACTTTGCTGGTGGTACAGTAGTGCATATTAGTTCCGGTATTTCGGCACTGGTAGCCGCAATTGTCCTCGGTCCGAGAAAAAACTATCCAGATCGTCTTAGCCCTCCCCATAACGTCCCCTTTATTTTGTTGGGTGCGGGCTTACTTTGGTTTGGTTGGTTTGGCTTTAATGCTGGTAGCGCCTTATCCGCTGGCACGGTAGCCACAGTCGCCTTTGTTGCTACTAATACATCCGCTGCCGCCGGGGCGTTGATGTGGTTGATTCTAGAAGCTACATTACGGGGAAAACCCACCGCAGTTGGCGCAGCCACAGGTGCAGTCGCCGGTTTAGTGGGAATCACCCCAGGGGCAGGATTTGTCACCCCTGTAGCCGCAATTTTAACTGGTTTCATTACCTCCGTCGTCTGCTTCTATGCTGTCAGTTTCAAGCACAAATTGCGGGTTGATGATGCTCTAGATACCTATCCTGTACATGGTGTTGGAGGTACTATCGGGGCGATTCTAACAGCTATCTTTGCCACAACTGAAGTAAATAGCGGAGGTAAAGATGGGGTACTGCGCGGTAACTTCGGTGAATTGTTTGTGGAACTAGCAGCGATCGCCATAGCCTATATTATTGCTGGTGTAGGAACTTGGATCATTCTGAAAATTATTGCTGCTACAGTTGGTTTACGAGTCCCAGATCAAACCGAAGATCAAGGCTTGGATATCAACGAACACGGGGAAGAAGGTTATAACTCCGAATTTGCAGATCGGATTTCTAATAAGTAAAAGGCAGGGGAGTAGGGGAGAATATTTTTCTTCCCAATAACAACTAACAACTGACAACTGACAGATTTACAATTAAACTCAATATCCGTAATGTTTCTTCGTCGTGTCTAATCGTGTAAAAACTTTTCCTGTCTGGGGACTATTCGCACTGTTAACTAATATTATCCTAATGTTAGCGGTCGTCTTATTGATTTGGCGACAGCAAAAGCTAACCCCTGTGTTAGCAACCACAGCTATTCCAGATCCCTCAGAACCAGTTAACCTGAACTGGAAAAATCAATATGTAGCACCAGAATTAGGACCCCGTCATAAACTCAGTTATCCCCAATGGTTGGATATTCTCAAGCAAGAAGCTAAAATAACTGCTAGGAAAAATCCCCAGCGATTAACCATACTAGCGGGAGATTCTCTGAGTTTATGGTTTCCACCGGAGTTATTACCTGAGGATAGAAGCTGGCTAAATCAGGGCATATCCGGGGAAGTTAGCAATGGATTATTGCAAAGATTAGATTTTTTTGATCGCACCAAACCGGAAAAGATTTTCATTATGGTGGGCATTAATGATCTAATTCGCGGGTTAGATGATCAGGAAATTTTAGCTAATTATCAGCAAATTATCAGTTATTTGCAAAGAAAACACCCCCAAACAGAAATTGTCGTTCAGTCAATTTTGCCCCATGGTGAGGAGGGAATAACTTGGGAAGGAAAAGAAAAACTCCTAGCAATTTCCAATCCTCGGATTCGTAATTTGAATCAGAAATTGAATAATCTCGCTACTGAAAAAGGGGTGAAATATCTGAATTTACATCCCTTATTCACCGATAAACAAGGTAATCTTCGGTCAGATTTTACCACCGATGGTTTGCATCTGAGTCCCCCAGGTTATCTCGTTTGGCGGACTGCCTTACAGATGTATACTAACCAACAAATAACATCCCAATCAACTAAACCTAAAAATATCAACTCAAAAACTAGGATATAAATCCAAATTTTCCATCTAAATTACCTCGAAACACGAGAAAATCAAAGATAGTAATTATTAGTGGTCAATCTAAAATGGATACAAAAGCTTTTAAACGTAGCCTCCAACATTCAGACAATTACAATCGCAAAGGTTTTGGTCATCAAGCGGAAGTTGCTACCAAGTTACAATCTGAGTTTCAGAGTAACTTAATTCAGGAAATCCGCGATCGCAACTACACCATCAAACGTGGTAATGTCACCATCCAACTAGCACAAGCATTTGGTTTTTGTTGGGGTGTAGAAAGGGCTGTAGCTATGGCTTATGAAACCCGGCAACATTTTCCCACAGAACAGATTTGGATTACCAACGAAATTATTCACAATCCATCTGTGAATAAACGAATGGAAGAAATGCAAGTAGAATTTATTCCCGTTATTGACAAACTGAAAGACTTTTCTGTTGTTAATAGTGGTGACGTAGTAATTTTACCAGCCTTTGGTGCAAGTGTTCAAGAAATGCAAATATTGCATGATAAAGGTTGCCAAATTGTTGATACTACCTGCCCCTGGGTATCCAAAGTATGGAACACCGTAGAAAAGCACAAAAAAGGTGATTATACTTCAATTATTCACGGAAAATATAAGCATGAAGAAACAGTTGCCACCAGTTCCTTTGCCGGGAAATATTTGATTGTTTTAAACATAAAAGAAGCAGAATATGTCATTAATTATATTCTCAACGGTGGCGATCGTGAAGAATTTTTAGCCAAATTTTCCAAAGCCTGTTCAGCAGGATTTGACCCTGATCAAGACTTACAACGAGTAGGAATTGCTAACCAAACAACCATGCTCAAAGGTGAAACCGAACAAATCGGTAAAATGCTGGAGCATACAATGATGCAGAAATATGGACCAGCAGAATTGAATCAGCATTTTCAAAATTTCAATACCATCTGTGATGCCACTCAAGAACGTCAAGATGCTATGTTAGAATTAGTCGAAGAAAATGTGGATTTAATCATAGTTATTGGTGGATTTAACTCATCCAATACTACCCAACTACAACAAATTGCCTTTGATCGAGGTATTCCCTCCTATCACATTGATTGTGGAGAACGGATTCAATCAATTAATAACATTGAACATCGGCAGTTAACAGGAGAATTAGTAATTGCAGAAAATTGGCTACCAGCAGGAGAAATTAAAGTTGGTGTAACTTCTGGTGCTTCAACACCGGATAAGGTAGTTGAAGATATAATTGAGAAAATTTTCGCCCTCAAAGCAATAGCATCTGTAGTTTAAAATATACTCAACACGGTTAGGATATGGACTTTTAATAAATTACGAAAAACCTA
>NZ_VILC01000149.1:0-6387 GCF_009712065.1 Aphanizomenon sp. UHCC 0183
GCTATCTACAGTTGTGGTGTCCATAATGATGTAGTGTTATTAGTTTTTTTCGATGGTTGACAAATTTCGATTACAGCAAAGCTGGTGTAATAGATAGTTCCACGCTAGTTACACAGGTATTTGCCATAAATCTGCATTGAGAAATAGCTCTAGGCTGTAGTTGAGTGGCTAGAGTGTTGGTGATAGTATGGACAGAAGTTCATACCTCTGGGGTAAATATGTGTGGTTGCCCCTAAGCTTGAGTCGCTAGAGTAACTTTTGATGGAAATAAGGGAATAGTAGTTAATACCCTGGTATGACGAAACTTCCCTGGCTTGCAGTTGAGTAGCCAGAGTTGGTGGAGATAATTTTTTCGGATGGTCAGATACGGTTAGTTTCTATGCCAGATCAAACTCTCTTTATATCCATATTTGTGTACCCAATTTTTCACCTCATATAATCAAATCCAGGTCTATTTAAGACTTGGGGTTTTTGCCGACTACACCCAGACGCGGGAAGATGCTGAAGTTTATGCCTGATTTGATTTAAGGACTCTTAGTTTTTCACTAACGAGAAAGTTTACTTTGATTGCCCGAAAACAGTATAGCCTAGATATTGTGTTATTAGTTGTGAAGTTTCTGTGAAGTTGAGGTCAATAACACGCAAATTCCTGAGTTGGGCTTTTATCATTGGCTGTAAACATGACAATCTGTTTTAGTCTGCGGTTATGATACTTGATATCAATGGGAAAAATTTCTCTTCCCTGTTCTCAAGTCCAGATTCCTATAACTTAATCCCTAATTGTTAATGTCCAATCCGGACTTGTTTTAAATATTCTGACTACTTTTGATCTACTGTCTTTACCAGTAATCCTAATGTGTGGTTAATGCTGGGGCTGGTGTTTAATGGGTAAAAATGGGGATTTTTAGGAAAAATGTCTGCTACTGGTTGTCAACGGGGTAAACTCTGGAAGAAGGAGTTCAGGAGTCAGGAAGAAGGAGTCAGGAAGAAGGAGAAGAGGAAGTCAGGGAGTCAAGAAGAAGAAGAAAATTTCTTTCTCTGCTTCTCTTGCTTCTCCTATTTTGTTATTTGGCATATACTCTACCTTTCCATGCGCCTCCACGACCTTGCCAATGTTGCAATGCTGAATTTATTGTCATACAAGTATACATAAAAGCAATAATGGGTAAGCTAAAAGCAAAAACGAAGGAGCATTTGTAAAAGCGAGTAATAGGGAAGTAAGCAAAAGTCATTAGCAGGTATCCGATGACAGAGGTGAGGGTAATTATCCAATTCCCGAATACCAGTCCTAAAATAATTCCTATTGGGGGGACTATATAAACTAAGATCATTCCTAAGAGGCTACCTAGGAGGAGAAAGGGGGAATAATTTAGTTGTGTATAAGCACTTCTGGCGACCATATCCCAAATTGTTTTAAGGGAATCGTAGGGGCGTAAGCTACGGGTGAGAGTGCTGAGTCCTAACCAGATTTTTCCCTTGGTTGATTTGACGGCTTTGGCTAGGGAACAGTCATCAATTAGGGCTTGACGAATAACTTGTAATCCACCAATTCGATTGAGGGCTTCTTTCTGAATGAGAATACAACCTCCGGCGGCGGCGGCGATCGCTTTTTTGGGGTTATTTACCCAGGAAAAGGGATAGAGTTTTTGGAAGAAGAAGACGAATGCGGGTATTAATAGTTGTTCCCAAAAGCTTTGACAGCGTAATCGTACCATGATGGATACGAGGTCTAATTTCTGTGCTTCGGCTTTGGCAACTAGGCGGCGGAGGTTACTGGGATGATGTTCTATATCTGCGTCAGTAAGTAAAAAATAGTCTGGTTTTAATTGGCTGGCTGTTTGTACACCTTGTTCCATTGCCCATAATTTGCCTGTCCAACCCGGAGGTAATGGGGGGCTGGATATAATCTGCAATTGTGGGGTTTTGTCGAGGGCGTGGGCTACTCCTTGGGCGAAGTTGGCTGTACCGTCGCTACTTTGATCGTCTACTAGAAAGATGGTAAATTTACCAGGATAGTCTTGAAGGAGGAGCGATCGCAAGCTAATGGGAATGACATCGGCTTCATTGCGGGCGGGAATGACTACGCACACTGTCGGTAAGGTGTTATTCTCAATATTTTTGTCTGGCGTTGCTTCTAATTGGTGATTAATTCGCCAAAATTGCCCCCAAAATAAGATTAAAAATAACCAAATGACTAAGGATAGAAGGGTCAAACTCAAGATAATTGTTGCCATAACTGTTGCTATACTCCAATTTAAAACTTAAAAAACACATTTAATTGTCACTGACTTGGACAGAATACAATGTTTGCTGATTTTGGGGAAGAATTTTCTCGTAATTCGGTTATGTTATTAGATACTTGAGTTTGGTGCTGAGGTAGGTATTTGATGGAAACACAAGATAGAACAAAAGTCAATAAAGTTGTTGATGCGATAGCCGCCAGTCAAAAACATCTGCTTTCTATTCAAAATCCCGATGGTTATTGGTGGGCAGAGTTAGAATCTAATGTTACCATCACTTCGGAAGCTGTTTTACTGCATAAGATTTGGGGAACTGATAAAACCAGACCTTTGCATAAAGTTGAAAATTATCTCCGTTCTCAACAGCGAGAACATGGAGGTTGGGAGTTATTTTATGGTGATGGTGGAGATTTAAGTACAACCGTAGAAGCTTATATGGCTTTGAGGTTGTTAGGTGTATCCCCTACAGACCCAGCATTGCTAAAAGCGAAATCCCTAATTTTAGCTAAAGGTGGTATTAGCAAAACTCGGATTTTTACAAAATTACATCTAGCTTTAATTGGCTGTTATAATTGGCGCGGACTGCCTTCTTTGCCACCTTGGGTAATGTTGCTACCCGATAATTTTTTCTTCAATATTTATGAACTTTCGAGTTGGGCGCGTTCTAGCACTGTACCTTTATTAATTGTCTTTGATCAAAAACCTGTCTTTAAAATTGATCAGCCAATTAATTTAGATGAATTATATGCTGAAGGTGTGAATAATGTCCGTTGGAAATTACCAAAAAATGGTGATTGGTCAGATATATTTAACATTCTGGATGATGGTTTTAAATTAGCAGAAAGTCTGAATTTTGTCCCTTTTAGAAATGAAGGGATTAAAGCGGCAGAAAATTGGATTTTAGAACGTCAAGAAGTTACAGGTGATTGGGGGGGAATTATTCCCGCTATGTTAAATTCTCTATTAGCTTTAAAGTGTTTAGATTATGATGCTAATGATCCAATTATTGAACGAGGTTTAAAAGCAGTTGATAATTTTGCTATTGAAATAGAAAATAGTTACTGTGTCCAACCTTGTGTTTCTCCTGTATGGGACACAGCTTGGGCAATTCGGGCTTTAATAGATTCAGGTTTCGCGCCAAATAATGCCCCTATTGTCAAAGCTGGAGAATGGTTAATAGAGAAACAAATTCTTGATTATGGTGATTGGAATGTCAAAAACAAGCAGGGAAAACCCGGTGCTTGGGCGTTTGAATTTGAAAATCGTTTTTATCCAGATGTGGATGATTCCGCTGTGGTTGTCATGGCTTTACATCAGGCTAAATTGCCACATGAGGAACTAAAAAAACAAGCCATTAATAGGGCTTTAAATTGGATTGCGACAATGCAATGCAAACCTGGTGGTTGGGCAGCTTTTGATATTGATAATGATCAAGAATGGCTTAATGCTGTACCTTATGGTGATTTGAAAGCGATGATTGATCCCAATACTGCTGATGTCACAGCTAGAGTATTAGAAATGTTAGGGGCTTGTAATTTATCAATTCAACCAAATAATTTAGAAAAGTCTCTAGATTATCTTTTGAAAGAACAAGAAACTGAAGGTTGTTGGTTTGGACGTTGGGGTGTAAATTACATTTATGGAACTAGCGGCGTTTTATCAGCTTTGGCTTTAATTAATCCTTTAAAATATGCTGGAAATATCAATCAAGGTGTCAATTGGTTAGTGAAAGTACAAAATTCTGATGGTGGTTGGGGAGAAACTTGTTTTAGTTACAATGATCCTAATTTAAAAGGAAAAGGTGACAGTACAGCATCCCAAACTGCATGGGCTTTAATTGGGTTAATAGCAGCAGGTGAAGCTACGGGAAAATTAGCTCTTGATAGTATTGAAAAGGGGATTAATTACCTGCTAGAAACGCAAAAATCCGATGGTACTTGGGATGAAATTTACTTTACCGGCACGGGCTTTCCTTGTCATTTTTATTTGAAGTATCACCTTTATCAACAGTATTTTCCTTTAATGGCTTTGGGAAGATATCAAGCAATTCGTTAGAGGATATTTGAAAAGGCTAGTTTCATCCTGCACACAGACAAAAACCACCTTCATGGGTTTCAAGCCCTTAATTCTTTGTTAGCCCATGCAGGTGGTCACTGAGCAGTTCGACAAGCTCACTGTAACACTTGTCGAAGTGTGAACTTTGTTTGTGTAGCAGCTTTTTAAACTCTGAATTTTTACATAAATATAGTTGTTTTGTAACCGTTCAGGGGGGGTAGAAGAGCGATAGCGTAAGCGCTGCTGCAAGCAGTTCGTTAAAAATTACCTCCAAAATGTGATAAATTAAGTGACATGGAACTAAATCGCGTCAATCACTTAGAACAGATACCTCCAGAAGATTGGGGTAAGACTCCAGCCAGCGTCAAGAAACTGGTGGAGGAAATGGCGCAGGAAATAGAACAACAGTCAAAGAAACTAACAGAAGTCCTGACAGTTCAAGAACAGCTATTAGAAAAAATAAATAGGAGTTCCGTTAACTCATCATCACCACCATCAAGTGACCCACCGGGATTTGGAAAAAAGCCTGTAAAACAAAAAAGCAGCAAAAAAAGAGGGGGTCAAGCAGGTCATAAAGGAAATAGCCGAGACTTATACCCAATCGAAGAATGTAGGGAAGTCATAGAACATCATCCCGAAGAATGTGTAAATTGTGGAGCTACCCTGACGGGAGTTGATACAAACCCCTATCGTCACCAGATAGTAGAAATTCCACCCATCAGTCCCATAGTGATAGAGCATCGTCTACATCAATTGACCTGTAAAGGATGTGGCACAAAGACCCGTGGGACATTACCAGAAGACGTGAATCCAAGTGGTTACGGAGTCAGAGTTGTAGCTCTAGTGGCACTGCTAAGTGGAGTCTATCGCCACAGTCACAGAATGGTACAAAGTGCGATGGCAGAAGTGTTTGGAATTTCAATATCGTTGGCAACAGTCAACAAACTCAGACTAGAAGCAAGTAACGCAGTGGCAAGTTGTGTAGATGAAGCCAAAGAATATATCCAAAATGCCCAAGTTGTTGGAGCAGATGAAACCAGCTTTAATCAAGGAAACATTGACGGGTTTAATCCTGAACAGAGAAAAGCTTGGCTATGGGTTGCAGTCACACCTCTGGTAACATTTTTTGAAATTGCTCTGACTCGTTGCACCCTCAAGGCAAAGAATTTATTGGGTGAAAACTTCAGGGGCATTTTGAACTCCGACCGTCATGGTGCTTACAACTGGGTCAGCTTGGAACGTCGGCAATTATTTTGGGCGCATCTGCGACGGGAATTTATCAAAATCTCGGAACGAACTGGAGTATCGGCAGAATTGGGAACTGCACTGGTCAAACAGCAGGAGAAGTTGTTTGAACTTTGGCATCGAGTTAGAGATGGTACTTTAAGTCGGAGTGAGTTTACTGAGATGGTGGTTGAGATTCGTGCATCCATCAAAGCAACTTTACTCGAAGCTGATAACTACGAAATTACATCACGGGAAAAAACACCCCTGGCAAAAACAGTACGCACTTGTCGTCAATTACTCAAGGTTGAGTCGGCGATGTGGCTATTTGTGACAACTGTTGGTGTTGAACCCACTAATAATGCCGCAGAACGAGCTATTCGTCCTGCTGTGATGAAAGCGGCGGACTAGTTTTGGCTCTCAAACTCAGGCTGGTAGTGTTTTTGTGGCTCGGATGTTAACTGTGGTAACAAGCCTCAAGTCCCAACAGCGTAATGTTTTGGAGTTTATGACGCAGGCTGTTCTTGCTGCTCGTGGTTCTACCACTGTGCCTTCTTTGCTTCCACAAGTTACTGCTGATTCTGATGATTCTGACTTGTTGAAAGCTGCTTAATTTTATTGCTGGATTTTGGGGGTTGTTTTTCGTTTTCTTTGTACCCCCTGAACGGTTACGTTGTTTTTGTCTAGAGATGGTCAATTTGTACAGTGCATAAGCCCTAATTATTATCCAAATTTTCCGATAAAAAGTTAAGTAAATGCAACTCACCATCAACTCACCATCAGTAGGTTTCGCGCGTAATTGATGAATTTGTTCTACTAAAAACAAACCCCCTCATTATGTAATGAGAGGGCTTATTGTAAGTATTAA